>QHVW01000938.1 GCA_003223675.1 Acidobacteriota bacterium | reverse complement strand
CCGAGCGGGTCTCCGAGGAGATGTTCCGCGAGATGCGGGAGATCGAGAACGAGACGGGCGTCTTCAACCCGATCAACCTGATGGCCGACTCGGGCGCCCGCGGCTCGCGCGAGCAGGTGCGCCAGCTCGCCGGCATGCGCGGCCTGATGTCCAAGCCCTCGGGCGAGGTCATCGAGACGCCCATCACGGCGAATTTCCGCGAGGGGCTCTCCGTGTTGCAGTACTTCATCTCCACGCACGGCGCCCGCAAGGGCCTGGCCGACACGGCCCTCAAGACGGCGGACTCGGGGTACCTCACCCGCCGTCTGGTCGACGTGGCGCAGGACGTCATCATCAATGAGGAGGACTGCGGCACCATCGACGGCATCACCGTGACGGCGATCATGGAGGGCGGCGAGATCCTCGAGCCGCTGCGCGACCGCATCGTCGGCCGCGTCAGCCAGGAGGACATCTACGATCCGATGACCGGCGAGCTGATCCTGGAGGTCGGCCAGGAGATCACCGAGACGCTGGGCAACGCCGTGCAGGCCGCGGGCATCGAGCGGGTGAAGATCCGTTCCGTGCTCACCTGCGAGGCGCGGCGCGGCGTCTGCGCCCTCTGCTACGGCCGCAACCTGGCCACCGGCAGGATGGTCGAGATCGGCGAGGCGGTGGGCGTCATCGCCGCGCAGTCGATCGGCGAGCCCGGCACGCAGCTCACGATGCGCACGTTCCACTACGGCGGCACGGCCTCGCGCGTGTCCGAGCAGTCGAAGCACATCGCCAAGAACCCGGGGTTGGTGAAGTTCCTCAACGTCAACACGGTCGAGAGCCGGCGCGGCTCGCTGATCGTCATCAACCGCAGCGGCAAGCTGGTGATCACCGACGAGAAGGGGCGCGAGCGGGAGCGCTACGCGCTCACCTACGGCTCGCAGCTCCTGGTGCACGAGGGGGATTCGGTCCAGCCGGGCACCGAGCTGGTGACCTGGGACCCCTTCACCTCCGCCATCCTCACCGAGATCGGCGGCAAGGTGGAGCTCCAGGACATCGTCGAGGGCGAGAACGTGCGCGAGGAGACCGACAAGGTCACCGGCCTGTCGCAGAAGATCATCGTCGAGGCGTCGGCCAACGAGAAGCGCGTGCCGGCGATCCTCATCCAGGGGGGCGACGGCCGCACCAAGCGGTACCTGCTCCCCTCGGGCTCCCACCTGGTGGTGCAGAACGGGCAGGACGTCTTCGCCGGCGACACGCTGGTGAAGATCCCGCGCGAGACCACGAAGACCAAGGACATCACGGGCGGTCTGCCGCGCGTGGTCGAGCTCTTCGAGGCCCGCAGCCCCAAGGAGCCGGCGATCATCACCGAGATCGACGGCAGCGTCCGCCTGGGCGAGGTCCACAAGGGCATGCGCAAGGTGGTGGTCGAGAGCGACACGGGGGAGACCCGCGAGTACCTGGTGCCGCGCTCGATCCACATCAACGTGCAGGAGGGCGAGCGGGTGCGCGCCGGCGATCCGCTGATCGACGGTCCGATCAACCCGCACGACGTCCTGCAGGTGCTCGGCGAGAAGGAGCTCCAGCGCTACATGACCGACAAGATCCAGGAGGTCTACCGGTCGCAGAGCGTGGCGATCAACGACAAGCACATCGAGGTGATCGTGCGCCAGATGATGCGGTCGGTGAAGATCGAGGAGGTCGGCGACACCGAGTTCCTGATCGACGAGCAGGTGGACCGCTGGAAGTTCGGCGAGGAGAACGAGCGCGTCGTCGCCGCCGGCGGCACCCCCGCCATCGGCCGGCCGCTGCTCCTCGGCATCACCAAGGCGTCGCTGTCGACCGACAGCTTCATCTCGGCGGCGAGCTTCCAGGAGACCACGCGGGTGCTCACCGAGGCCGCCATCAGCGGCAAGGTGGACGGCCTGCGGGGCCTCAAGGAGAACGTCATCGTGGGCCGGGTGATCCCCGCCGGCACCGGCATGGGCTACTACCACGACTTCCACATGGCCGAGGAGCTCCTCGAGAACCAGGAGGAGCCGGAAGAGGAGCTGTTCTTCGAGTTCGGCGAGGAGGAGATCCGCAGCCTCCCGCAGGAGGTCCTCGAGAGCGAGTAGCCCCATCTCCTTCTCGTCGAATTGTTCCCGTGAAAGCACCAGGGGCGGCCTCACGGCCGCCCCTTTCTTTTTGCTAGAATGGAGACGGCTGGCCGCTGGCCATCGACGAAAGGAAGCTTCCAATGCGGACCCGGTCTCTTCCTCTCCTTCTCCTCCTCCCTCTCATCGCTGTACCCGTGCTCGCCGACGACGTCTACCTGGTCAACGGGCGGAAGTTCGAGGGGGTGATCGCGGAGACGACCGACACGCAGGTGCGCATCCGGATGCAGGGGGGCACCTTGAGCCTGCCCAAGGAACAGGTGCTGCGGGTGGACCAGGGGGACTCCAACCTCGCCGAGTACCTGCGGCGCAAGGACCTGCTCAAGAAGAATCCCACGGCCCGCGCCGGGGACTGGCTGGAGCTCTCCCGCTGGGCCCACGGCAGGGAGCTCGACCAGGCGGCCCGCGAGTCGGCCCTGGCCGCGGCGGTGCTCGACCCCAAGCTGGAAAGCCTGGGGCCCGTCCTGCGCGGCTACGGCTACGTGCTCGACCCGCAGCTCGACCGCTGGATCCCCTACGCCGACTCGATGCGCCGGCGCGGATTCGTCCAGGTGAACGGCCAGTGGATCTCCCGCGAGGAATACCAGGCCCGGCTGCAGGCGCAGGAGGAGGAGAACGCCCGGCGCTACGCCGCCCGGCAGGAGGCGGCGCGCGCCGCCCGCGAGGACCGGCTGGCCGCCCTCGCCGAGCTGTCGCTGGTCCGCCAGATGTCGCAGCAGCCCGCCGAGCCGTCACCCTATCCCTATTCGCCCTACGGTTTTCCCTTCTCCGGATACGTGGTCGTGGCCCCCGGCTTCGGCGGGGGAGGCCATCACCGGCCGCCGCACGGGCAGATGGGGCCCGTCGGTTTCACCCACATCCCCGGGAGCCTGATCCCCGGCTCGCTCTTCCCGGAATCCAACTGAGCGGGACGACCGGACCTACCCCGGCGGCGTCGGCGATGCAGTAAGCTCCCTCCAATGCTCCCGCCCGAGCCGCCGCACACCGACCCCGAGGCCGCGCGTCTCCAGGAGGACGCCCGCCGCGAGAAGAACTGGAAGCGCTGGGGGACCTATCTCTCCGAGCGCCAGTGGGGGACGGTGCGCGAGGACTATTCGGCGGACGGCGACGCCTGGAGCTACCTGCCGCACGACCACGCCCGCAGCCGCGCCTACCGCTGGGGGGAGGACGGCCTGCTGGGGATCTGCGACCGCCAGGGCCGCGTCTGTTTCGCGCTGGCCCTGTGGAACGGGCGCGATCCCATCCTCAAGGAGCGGCTCTTCGGCCTCACCGGCCCCGAGGGGAATCATGGGGAAGACGTCAAGGAGCAGTACTTCTTCCTCGACGCCACCCCCACCGCCTCCTACGCCAAAGCGCTCTACAAGTACCCCCAGGGGGAGTTTCCCTACGAGCGGCTCGTCCATCACGGCCGGGGGAGGGACCAGCCGGAATTCGAGATCCTCGACACCGGCATCTTCGACGAAGGCCGCTACTTCGACGTCTTCGCCGAATACGCGAAAGCCGATCCCGAGGACATCGTGATCCGGATCACCGTGGCCAATCGGGGGCCCGAGGCGGCTCCCCTCCACCTGCTGCCCACTCTCTGGCTGCGCAACACTTGGAGCTGGGGGCGCACCGGCGAAGGGTGGTGGCCGAAGGGGTCGATCCGCCGGGATGAGGACGGCGCCCTGCTCGCGCACCACCCCGGGCTCGGCCGCCTCCGTCTCGCCGCGGAGACCGCTCCGGCCGCCCTGCTGTTCACCGAGAACGAGACCAACGCCGAGCGCCTCTTCGCAGCTCCCAATCCCAGTCCTTACGTCAAAGATGCGTTCCACCGCTACCTGATCGAAGGGCGGAGCGACGCCGTCAATCCGGCGGGGGAGGGGACCAAGGCCGCCTTGTGCTACCGGCTCGACCTGCCGCCGGGCGGGGAGGCCGTCCTCCATTTCCGGCTGACGGCGGAGGGGAGCTGGGCCGCGAAGGCCTTCGGCGACGAATTCGGCCGGATCTTCGACGCCCGCATCGCCGAGGCCGACGCCTACTACGCGGCGCGCATCGAGCCCGGCCTCTCCGAGGACGGCAAACGGATCGCCCGCCAGTCGTTCGCGGGGCTCTTCTGGTCGAAGCAGCTCTACCACTTTGTGGTCAAAGACTGGTTGGAGGGCGATCCCGGCCAGCCGCCGCCCCCGGTCGAGCGGTGGAACGGGCGCAACGCCAACTGGCTCCATCTCCACAGCCGGGACGTGATCTCCATGCCCGATAGCTGGGAGTACCCCTGGTGGGCCTCCTGGGACCTCGCCTTCCACACGCTGGTGTTCGCCAAGACCGATCCCGAATTCGCCAAGGAGCAGCTCCTGCTCCTGTTGCGCGAATGGTACATGCACCCCAACGGTCAGATCCCGGCCTACGAATGGGCCTTCTCGGACGTCAATCCGCCCGTACACGCCTGGGCCTGCTGGCGGGTCTACAAGATGGCGGCGCCGCGCGGCCACCGCGACCGCCTGTTCCTGGAGCGGGCCTTCCAGAAGCTCCTGATGACCTTCACCTGGTGGGTGAACCGCAAGGACGAGGAGGGGAACCACCTCTTTTCCGGCGGCTTCCTGGGGCTGGACAACATCGGCGTCTTCGACCGCTCCCACCCTCTCCCCGGCGGCGCCACGCTGGAGCAGGCGGACGGCACGGCCTGGATGGCCTTCTTCTGCACCACCATGCTCTCCATGGCCCTGGAGCTGGCGCGCCATGACCACGCCTACGAGGACGTCGCCTCCAAGTTCTTCGAGCACTTCGTGGCGATCAGCGACGCCATGAACAGCCTCGGCGGCACCGGGCTGTGGAACGAGGAGGAGGGCTTCTACTGCGACCAGATGCTGGCCGACGGCCGCCGCCTCCCCCTGCGCGTCCGCTCGATGGTGGGGATCGTCCCCCTGTTCGCGGCGTCGGCGCTCGACGAGGAGGTGGTCTTCCACCACCTCCCGGGCTTCGCCAAGCGGATGCGCTGGTTCCTGCGCAACCGCCAGGACCTGGCGAGCCACATCTCCTTCATGGAGTCCCCCCGCCACCCCGAGGACAACATCTACCTGCTCGCCATCCCCTCGCGCGAGCGGCTGGTGCGGGTGCTGCGCCACGTGCTGGACGAGAGCGAATTCCTCTCCCCCTATGGCGTGCGGTCGCTCTCGCGGTACCACCTCGAGCACCCGTTCGAGCTGCGGTTCGGCGGCGAGGTCCGCCGCGTCGAGTACGTGCCGGGAGAGTCGCACGACGGCATGTTCGGCGGCAACTCGAACTGGCGGGGTCCGGTCTGGTTCCCCGCCAACTACCTGCTGATCGAGGCCCTGGAGCGCTACCACTACTTCTACCGCGACACGCTCCGGGTAGAGTGCCCCACCGGCTCGGGACGGATGATGAATCTCCTGGAGGTCGCCGGCGAGCTCCGCCGGCGGCTCGCCAACCTCTTCTTCGCCGACCCCTCGGGCCGCCGCCCCGCCCACGGCGCCGACGGCCGCTTCGCCGCCGATCCCCACTGGAAGGACCTCGTCCTCTTCTACGAGTACTTCCACGGCGACGACGGCCGCGGCCTCGGCGCCAGCCACCAGACGGGGTGGACGGCGCTGGTGTCGTTGATCCTGAACGATCTGGGGCGGAAGAAGCCCTAAGGCGCCCCGAAGTCCTGCACCCACAGCACCGTCAGGCCCACGGAATTGCGGCCCACGGCGATGCCCACTCCGAGGTCCCGGAAGGCGGGGTGGAGGATGTTGCCGCGGTGCTCGCGGCTCAGCATCCAGTTGTCCATGGCCTCGTCGACCGCGAACGGTCCACGGGCGATGTTCTCCGCCACGATGTGCGGCGCGTAGCCGCTCTTGCGCACGCGGTCCTGGGGTGTGGTCCCTTTCGGGGAGAAGTGGTTGTAGTAGGAGCGCAGGAGCATGTCCTCGGCGTGCTTCTGGGCTGCCTCGTTGAGGCGCGGATCGAGCTTCAAGGGGGGCCGGCCGGCCTTGGCCCGCTCGGCGTTGACCCGGGCGAGCATGTCGGCCCGCGCCTGGCTCAGATCGGAGAGGCTCGCTGTCTGCCGGGCGAAGGACTCGCTCTCGCGCCAGGCCAGGAAGAAGTCGTAGAGCGGCGTCCCCTGGAGGTCGCTGATGCCGATCCCCAGCTCGTGGTAGTCGGGGGCGGTCAGCGACTTGTAGGCGTCCGGATTCTCCCGCTTGATCCAGGCGACGAGCGCGTCCGGATTCTCCTTGCCGGCGACGAACGCCTGGTGCCAGCCGTGGGCCTCGTAGCCGGTCTGGCGCAGGCGAGCCTGGATGCGCGGGATCGACTTCTCGTCGTACATCGCGCCCTGGTTGTCCCGCGCCTCCTCGGCGTTCTGCTGCGCCACCCGGTTGAGCGGCTCGCGGAGATGCAGGGGGCCGACCCCCGCCGCCG
>QHVW01000937.1 GCA_003223675.1 Acidobacteriota bacterium | reverse complement strand
GGGATGGCTGCCCGGTGCCGGCGGAGAGCCGTTCCGGCCCTGGGCGGCCCTCTGCGTGAGCCTGGAATCTGGAAGGGTCGAGCCCTCGGAGCCGGGACCGGCGGACCAGATCCCCGCTATGCTGGAGAGCGTTCTCTCCCAGGCGGCCCACGAATGGCGGTCCCGACCGGCGCGGGTCCAGATCGCCGACGGAGCCGGGGCCGAGGCGCTGAAGGGGCTCCTCGCGTCCCAGGGAATCGAGGCGGAGATCCGGTCCGAGCTGCCAGGTCTCAGCCATAAGTTGGAGAGTCTCTCCCGGCGGATCAGCCTGGAGGATCCCCGGCCCGGCCCACTCACGGGCGCCGGAGTCACCCTGGAGGGCGTGGCGGCGTTCGCCCACGCGGCCACCCGCTTCCTGGCGGCCTCCGGATGGCGCCATCTGAGCCACGAGGACCAGGTGCGGATCGAGGCGCCGGACGTCGAGACGGATCTCCGCCGTTTCGCCCTCGATCATCATGGCCGCCGGACCGCCCCCCAGCTCTATTTCTTCCCTGATCCCGAGGACCTGCCGCTGCCCTCCGAGGCCGGTGACGAGCCGTGGGAGGAGGATGACGAATGGGAGGACGAGCCGTGGGATGATCTGTGGGAGATCAACTTTCTCAAGCCCTGGGCGGCGCCCTCGGACGACGGCGATCTCTGGGAGGAGCGCGGGCTCCCGTGGGCCGGGGACGGCTTCATCCCCGTGGCCGGCTTCTGGCAGGACGGGACGTTCCGCCGGCCGGACCGCCGCCGGCTCGCCTTTTTCGAGGGGCTCCTCGCCGCGCTGGCGGCCACCCGGGAGGAGGACCTCGACACCGGCCGGTGGGAGAAGCGGGTGGACACGGCCGAGGGTCCCCTCCGTTTCGTCCTCACCCTGCCGGACCTCCTGGAGCCGCAGGAGGAGGAGGAGCGGCCGGCGGGGCTGACGCTCGCCTGGCGTGTCATGGAGCGGTCCATGAGAGCGATGGGAAAGCTCCTGGCCGCCGGCGATTCCTCCTCTCTGCAGATGGACGAGGAGGGGATCCTCTTCCTTCCCAGCGAGAGCCTGTCCGCCGAGCCGGATACGCCGGAGGGGCGCGCCGAGGCGTTGCTCGACCGCGCCTACGCGGCCCGCGGCCGGCGGGGGGTGCTGCTGGCCCGCCAGGCTCTGGAGATCTGGCCCGACTGCGCGGACGCCTACAACCTCCTCGCCGAGCGAGCCCCCGATCCCGAATCCGCGGGCCGGCTCTTCGAGCAGGGCATGGCCGCCGGGGAGCGGGCGCTCGGCCCCACCGCCTTCGCCGAAGCGATCGGTCACTTCTGGGGGGTGCTGGAGACTCGCCCCTACATGCGGAACCGCGAGGGGCTGGCCCAATCGCTGGTGGAGAGGAAGCGGTACGCGGAGGCGGCGGAGCATTTCCAGGAGATGCTCCGCCTCAACCCCGAGGACAACCAGGGGGTGCGCCACTCGCTGGTGAACGTCCTGATCGCCCTGGACCGGGACGCCGAGGCCCGGGAGCTGCTCGACCGTTACGCGGAGGACCGCCTGGCCCTCATGGAGTATCCGCGCGCCCTCCTGCGGTTCCGCGCGGAGGGGGACTCCCCCGAGGCCAAGCGGGCCCTCAAGCGGGCCGTGCAGGCCAACCGGCTCGTCCCCGGCGTTCTGCTCCGCACCCGCGCCACCACCCCGGGGTTCAGCTCTTTCGCGCCGGGCCGGATCGAAGAGGCCACCTTCTATCTCATCCTCTCGCTCGACACCTGGGCCGGCACCGAGGGCGCTCTCGACTGGCTGCGGAAGCGCACCACGCTCCCGCCGCGGCCGAAGAAGAGCAAGGCGAAGAAGGGCCGGAAGAAGCGGCGCTGAGGGGGAGGATTTCAAAGGGCGCGAAGGCACCGCTCTCCATACGGGCCCGGGTGGGAGGAAGTTCCAAGGGGCGCGGGATGTTCTCCTCCCGGCAGGCCTGCCCTGCAGGCTGATATCGTCTTCTCCACGGCAGGTCGCGGTTCTCAAGCACATATTGGCGAGAGGTGTCATTCATGGACATGGACTCGGGGTTGGACGAAGAGCAGATGGACGAGGCGCAGTACGAGGAGCTCTCCAGCTTCCTGCGGCGCGCGGTGAGTGAGGTCCTGCGGCTGGAGGACGGCCCGGCGTTCCAGGCCTGGATACGGGAGGAGGCGCCGCGCCTGCTTCCCGACCTGCTCGTCCGGCTGCCCGACGAGCAGGCCCGCCGGGGGTTCCTGCTGGAATTCGGCCGCTCGCTGTGGAATTCCATCCCCCTCCCCGCCAACGGCTTCCGCCCCCGGCCGATCCCCGAGCCCGAGCGCAACGACCCCTGCCCGTGCGGATCGGGGAAGAAGTACAAGAAGTGCTGCGCCCCTTGGTCGGAGGGCGCGCCCGAGCTGGACGCCGAGGGGATCTGGATGCTGATGGCCGAGGAGCTCCCCCTGGAACAGGTCGAGGCCATGGGAGCGTCGGGCCGGGTGCCGCGCTCGATACTGGGCATCATCGCCACCTCTCTGCTCGACCACGGCGATCCCCAGAAGGCGCTGGCCCTGGTCCGTCCCCTGTTCGAGAAGCCGGAGCGCTTGGACGAGCGGGACGCGGCGTCGCTCAACACCCTGCTCGAGGCCTACGACGCCCTCGATCTCCAGGAGGAGCATTGGGCGGAGGCGGAGCGCCTGGCCGGCGCTCTCCGCCCCCCCTTGCGGGCCGTGCTCTGGGAGAGCCTGGCGCGGTCCTACGCCGTGGAGGGGGAGATGGAGGAGGCCTGGAAATCACTGGAGCGGGCGCGCCAGGACGATCCGGAGAGCCCGGCGCTCGGGCCCCTGGAGGTGAGCCTGCTGCTCGCGGAGGGGAAGACGGCCGAGGCCGGCGAGCGGGCCCGCTACTGGCGGAGCCGCCTGCGGGAGGACGAGCTGAGCGAGCAGGGGTTCGAGTTTTTGGCCCGAGTGGGAGAGAGCCCCGAGGAGACCCAGCTCCGTTTCTCGTTCGGCGACGAGGTGACCGAGCAGATCCATCAATTAGAGGAATGGCTCGCCCGGGCCGAGCCGGCGGCGATCCTCTATGGGGTCGAGGCGGCCGGAGACGACCCGGCGGAGGGACGGCTGGTCGCGGCCGGGCCGCTCCGGGAGCTGGAGGCCGCCTTCGAGGCGGTGTTCTACCCACCGCTGGCCGATCCCGAATCCGAGGAGGACGAGGATTGGGACCCCTGGGACGAGGACCGCGCCGAGCAGTGGCTCGGGTTTCTCCTGGAGCACCCGCAAGCCCTGGACAGCGTGGACATCCTGGAGGACGTGGCCCATACCGTGTCCGAGATCGTCCTCGACCGCTACGGCTTCCTCGACCGCCCGCTGCTCCGCCCGCTCCTCGACCGCGGCCTCGCCGTGGTGCGGCAGGCGCTCGCGGCCCATCCCGGGGTCACCCGCCTGCCGGGGGAGCTCGAGCCCAACGGCTCCGCGCTGGCGCTGATCGTCGCCGCCGCCGCCCAGGCGCACCGTCTGGGCGAGACGGACCGCGCCCGGGAGAGGCTCGAATGGCTGCGCGCCCTGGAGCCGCACAGCCTGGGGGTGGAGGAGGAAGAGGAGGAGATCTGAAAGAAGGAAGATCTTTCTTTGACCGGCGTTGACACGTCCGAAGCGTAGCCTTTTTGAGCTACAATGCGGCCATGCCGACCTCTCCGGCCGCGATCCGTCCTCTCCAGTCGCAACTGGTGGCGCTCTTCCACGGCTACCTGGAGCGGATCTCCGGGATGGAGCGGCGGGGCGAGGCGCGCGAGGAGAGCTTCTACCCCCTCTTCGCCGATCTCCTGGAAGGGTACGCGGAGCTCCTGGGGTGGCGGGGCCTCCGGGTCCTGATCCTCCCCCGCAAGACGAACGGCTATCTGCTCGACCTGCAGGTGCGCCGGGGTGAGGGGATCGTCGGCTACGTCGAGGCGAAGCCCCCCGGGACCGATCTGACAAAAATCGCCGAAACCGATCAGCTCCAGCGGTACTGCTCGGCGTTCCCCAACCTCCTGCTCACCAACTTCCGCGAGCTGCGGCTCTACCGGGGGAAGGAGCTGGCGGCCCGCGCCGAGATCGGCCGCGCGGACGCCGGGCCCCTCCTCGACCTCTTCTGGGCTTTCGCGCCGCCGGCCACCACCTCGGCCGCCGAGCTGGCGCCCCGGATGGCGCTGCGCACCCGCATCCTGGCCGACCGCATCCGCGAGCGGCTGGACGAGGACGCGGACCTCCAGGGCTTCCACGAGGCCTTCTCGGAGCACCTCCTGGCCGGGCTCACCCGCGAGGGCTTCGCCGACCTCTACGCCCAGACGCTGGTCTACGGCCTCCTGGCCGCGCGCTGGCGGGCCCGGGACCGCTTCGACCGCCGGATCGCGGCCGAGAGCATCCCGGCCACCAGCGGCCTGCTGCGCGACGCCTTCCGCTACATCTCGCTGGCCGATCCCTCCCCGGAGGTGGCGTGGATCGTAGACGAGATCGTCGACCTGCTGGCTCACTCCTCGGTCCGCGAGATGCTGGAGCGCTCCGGACGCCGCGGGCGCGATCCGGTGCTCGACTTCTACGAGACCTTCCTCCGCTGCTACGATGCCGGGCTGCGGCGGCGGCGCGGCGTCTACTACACGCCGCCGGAGCTGGTCTCCTACGTCGTCCGCTCCGTGCACCGGCTGCTCCAAACGCGCCTGGGCTGGCGGGACGGCCTCGCGGACCCCCGGGTGTCCCTTCTCGACCCGGCGGCGGGGACGCTCACCTTCGTGGTCGAGGCGATCCGCTGCGCCGTGGACGAGGCGCGGCGCACGGCGGGCGGCGGCGTGGTGCCGGCCCTGGTCGGCGATCACCTGCTGCGCGATTTCCACGCCTTCGAGCTGATGATGGCCCCCTATGCCATCGGCCATCTCAAGATGAGCCTCATCCTGGAAGAGCTGGGGCGCCCCCTGCGTGAGGGCGAGCGGGTGGCCTTCTATCTCACCAACGCCCTGGAGATGGAGGACCTGGAGCAGTCGCCCCTCCCCGGCGTGGCGGCGCTGGCGCGGGAGTCCCTGCTGGCGGGGAGGATCAAGAAGGAGGCGCGGATCAACGTCGTCCTGGGCAACCCTCCCTGGTCCGGCCACTCGGCCAACCCGGGAACGAGACCCGACGGCTATGAGCCGCTCCAGGAGAAGGGCTCCAAGTGGCTGCGGAACGACTACCTCAAGTTCCTCCGCTTCGCTCAAGCGAAGGTCAACGAGGCCGGGGAGGGGATCGTGGCCCTGGTGACCGACCACGGCTACCTCGACAACCCGACGTTCCGCGGCGTGCGACGGTCGCTCCTCCAGACCTTCGACGAGCTCTACCTCCTCGACCTCCACGGCAACGGCAAGAAAAAGGAGCGGACGCCGGACGGCGCGAAGGACGCCAACGTCTTCACCGACGTCTGGCAGGGGGCGGCGGTGGCCATCCTGGTCAAGCGGCCGGGGCTGCCGAAGCGGGTCGCGCGGGCCGACCTCTGGGGGAGCCGCGCCACCAAGCTCCACTGGCTGGAGGAGCACGACGTGGAGACGACGGACTGGCGGGAGGTCGACCCTGCGGGGCCGGCGTTCCTCTTCGCGCCGCGCGACGCCGCCCTGGAGCGCGAGTACGGGCAGGGGGTCCCGCTGCCGGGGATCTTCCCCGTGCATTCGGTGGGGATCGTCACCGGACGCAACGCCTTCGCGATCGACACCGATCCCGCGGAGCTGGAGCGGCGGGTGGGCCGGCTGCGGAGCGAGACGGTCCTGGACGAGGTCGTCCGGGACAAATGGGGGGCGATCGACAAGGGGAGGTGCCGGCTGGAGGAAGCCCGCCGACGGATCCGGGCCGACGCGGGCTGGCGGACGCGGCTCCGCCGCATCCTCTTCCAGCCGTTCGACTGGCGGACGGTCTTCTACGCGGAGTACGCCCTCGAACGACCCCGCCAGGAGGTCCTGCGGCACCTGCTGCCGCCGGGGAGCCTCGGGCTGGTCGCCCCCCGCCAGCACAAGGAGGAGCCGGGAGCCCTGGTGGCCGACACCCTGGTGGCGCACAAGGCGGTGAGCGCGTTCGACATCAACTCCGTCTTCCCTCTCTACCTGCATTCCGAGGGCGGGCTGTATGGCGACGGGCGGAAGGCCAACCTCGATCCCGCCTTCCTCCGCCGGATGGCGGACCGCCTGGGCGAGGAGCCCTCGCCCGAGCTGACGCTGCAATACGTCTACGCCGTGCTCTACAGCCCTCCCTACCGCCGGCGGTACGCCGCCCTCCTGCGGACCGATTTCCCGCGCGTCCCCCTGCCGCCGGGCCGCGGCGCCTTCCTGGAGCTGGCGGGCCTGGGGGCCGTCCTGATCTCGCTCCACCTCCTCGACTCGGACCGCCTGGACCGGCCCGGGCCCCGCTTCGAGGAGGGGTCCGGGAAGCTGGACGGCCGCCGCGACTTCCGCGACGGCCGGGTGATCGTCAACGCGGAAGGGCAGGCATTCGAAGGGATCTCCCAGGAGGTCTGGGACTACCGGATCGGCGGCTACCAGGTGCTCGACCGCTGGCTGGCCGGCCGCTCCGGGCGGGCCTTGCGCCTGCGGGAGATCGAGGATTTCCGCAGGATCGCCGAGGCGCTGAGCTGGACGATCGAATCTCAGCGCCGCATCGGCCTCCTCTGGGGCGCGGCGTTCCAGGGGTCCTGGGGCCAGGAGTGCCTGGGATAGCGCCCGGCGAGCTCCTTGCGCACCTGGGGGTAGGTGGTCTCCCAGAAGCTCCGCAGGTCGTGGGTCACCTGCTGGGGGCGGCCGTTGGGGGCGAGGAGATGCAGGAGGACCGGCACACGTCCGGCGGCCACGCGCGGGGTCTCGGCGAGGCCGAACATCTCCTGGATGCGGGCGGCGAGCACCGGCGGCCGGCCCGGCTCGTAGGCGATGCGGATCTGGCTGCCGCTCGGCACGGTCAGCCGTTCGGGGGCCTCACGGCGCACGGCCTCGCGCTGTGGATAGGAAAGGGCGCCCTGGAGGACGTCGAGGAGCGGCGCGCGCCGCA
>QHVW01000936.1 GCA_003223675.1 Acidobacteriota bacterium | reverse complement strand
CCCCCAAGCCGGAGCCGGTGCCCAACCCCGAGAAGCCCTTCCCGGAGACGCTGCCGGGCGGCGTGATCCGCTTCGACCCCTCCCGGCGGCGCTGAGCCGTCCTGCCGGGGCGGCGGGAGCGTCCTCCCAGGAGATCGCCGCGGCGCGGCGTAGACTCTGTAAGTCTCTGAAAAACAATCTCTTGGACGTGTGGCATCCCCCTTGCTCCGCTCCCCTCGCGGAGATTGAAACGCGAGGATCCAGCGATGCGAAAGATCAAGACGACTTCCCTCCTGCCGGCGCTCCTCTGTGGGGCCGCGCTGCTCGCCTTCGGATGCAATCAGGGCGAGGAGCAGCACGCCGGAGAGGTTGAAAAACCGGCCCCCACCCAGATCGCCCAGACGCCGGCTCCGGCCCCCGCGCCGGTCCCGCCGCCCCAGATCAACGAGCTGCAGACGCCCCCGCAGACGGTGCAGGTGCAGCCGCAGACCCCTCCCGCCTCGGCGGAGAAATCCGCTCTCGACGCCCGGGAGCGCGCGCTGGCGGCCCGCGAAGCCGAGCTCAACGCCCGCGAGCGGCGGCTCCAGCAGCCGAAAACCCAGCGCTCCCACCCCGCTCCGCGCCCGAGCCCACCGGTGACGGAGACCGCACCCGCCCCCGCTCCGGCCGCCGAGCCGGCGACCCCGAAGCCGGCCCCTTCGTTGGAGCCCGCGCCGGCCCCCGAGCCCGTGCGCGAGGAGCCGCGGATGGTGCCCGTGACCGTCCCGGCCGGCACGCGCCTGGAGGTGGAGCTCACCCGCGCCCTGGCGAGCAACACCAGCTCGCCCGGCGACGCCTTCCGCGCCCGGGTCAGCCAGGATGTGATGCAGGACGGTGTGGTCGTCATCCCCCGGGGGTCCGAGATCCTGGGCGAGGTGATCGAGGCGGTGCCGCTCAAGAAGGTCGGCGGCCAGGCGCGGCTCGCCCTCAAGCTCACCGACCTGGTGCTGCCTTCGGGCCGGACGGTGCCGGTGCAGGCCTCGTTCATCCAGGAAGGGCGCAACGAGACCCGCCGGGACGCCGCGACGATCGGCGGCGCGACGGCGGGCGGCGCCATCCTGGGCCGGCACGGCCATCGCCTCGAAGACCCCGGGGGAAGAGGTGGTCATTCCCGAGGGCTCCGTGGTGACGCTGCGCCTGGACGACGCGGTGCAGGTGCGGGTGAAGGCAAGGTGATTGTAGGGGCGGCCCTATGTGGCCGCCCTCCCCCCCCAGGGCGCCCACATAGGGGCGCCCCTACAGGTGTGGAGGTGGCGCGGGAGCCCTGGGGAATCTCCCCCGCCCCTTCCGCCGTTCTCTCCTCCATGACTATCGACAGCGCTCCCTCGACCCGCCGGCCGGCCCGCCAGGGGCTCTTCGGCGGGCCGGTATCCTCGAAGCAGCCGCGGGCGGCCCCGCGGCCCGAAGACGAAGCCAGGAAGAAGACCCCCCTGAAAGTCCGCGTGGTGCTCAACGACGCGCTCGACCTCGTGCGGGCTCGCAAGGGGCGCCTCACGCTGGGGCTCTTTCTGATGGCGATCAACCGCCTCTCGGGGCTGGTCCTCCCTTACACCACCAAATACCTGCTCGACGACGTGATCGGCAAGGGGAACCGCCAGCTCCTCTGGCAGCTCGTGGCGGCGGCGGGGGTGGCGACGATCATCCAGGCGATCACCTCGTTCTCGCTGTCCCAGGTGCTCGGCAAGGCGGCCCAGCGCTCGATCACCGAGATGCGCCGGCAGGTGCAGCAGCACGTCAGCCGTCTCTCGGTGGGCTATTTCGAGCAGACCAAGGCGGGCTCGCTCCTCTCCCGCGTGATGAACGACGCCGAGGGGATCCGCAACCTCGTGGGCTCCGGCCTCGTCGAGGTGGTGGGAGGGATGATCACCGCCGTCTTCGCCCTCGGTTTCCTCTTTCACTTCAATACCAAGCTCACCTTGATCGCGCTCGGCGTGCTGTCGCTCTTTGCCTTCGTCATGCAGTACGCCTTCAGGACCCTGCGCCCGCTCTTCCGCGAGCGCTCGAAGATCAACGCCGAGATCTCCGGCCGGCTCACCGAGTCGTTCTCCGGGGTGCGGGTGGTCAAGGCCTACCAGGCCGAGCAGCGGGAAGCCCTGGTGTTCACCAAGGGGGCGCACCGCCTCTTCCGCAACGTGGCCCAGACCATCACCGGTTTCTCGGCGATCGGCGCCACCTCGACGCTGCTCCTCGGCGTGATCAGCGTCGCGATCATGGCGATCGGAGCGCAGGACGTCCTCGCCAAGCAGATGACGGTGGGCGACTTCTTCGCCTTCACCCTCTACCTCGGCATGCTGGTGGGCCCGGTGATGCAGATCGTCAACATCGGCAGCCAGATCACCGAGGCCTTCGCCGGCCTCGAGCGCATCCGCGACATCCGCAACGAGGTCACCGAGGACACGGGGGAGGCCGAGCGCCGGCCGCTGCCCGCGGTGGACGGCCGGATCGAGTTTCGCGACGTCTGGTTCGAGTACAACCCGGGGCAGCCGGTGCTCAAGGGGATCTCCTTCACGGCCCAGCCCGGCACCTCGACGGCGCTGGTGGGCCCCTCCGGCTCCGGCAAGAGCACGCTCATCGGCCTGGTGGCCGCCTTCCACCATCCGACCTCGGGCCAGATCCAGGTCGACGGCCAGGACCTCGCGGAGCTGCGGCTGGGCGACTACCGCTCCCATCTGGGGGTGGTCTTCCAGGACAACTTCCTGTTCGACGGCACGGTGCTGGAGAACATCGCCTACGCCGACCCTCACGCCTCCGACGAGGAGGTGGTCCGGGCGGCGCAGATCGCCCGCTGCGACGATTTCGTGAACCGGCTCCCCCAGGGGTACGACACGATCGTGGGCGAGCGCGGCGTGAAGCTCTCGGGCGGCGAGAGGCAGCGGGTGGCGATCGCGCGGGCGATCCTGGCCGATCCCCGCATCCTGATCCTCGACGAGGCCACCTCCTCGCTGGACAGCGAGAGCGAGGCGGCGATCCAGGAGGGGCTGGCCGAGCTGATGAAGGGGCGGACCACCTTCGTGATCGCCCACCGCCTGTCGACCATCCGCAAGGCCGACACCATCCTGGTGCTCGAAGGGGGCCAGATCATCGAGCGCGGCCGGCACGAGGAGCTGCTGGCCCTGGGCGGCCGCTACCACGCCCTCTACACCCGCCAGTACAACCTCGAATCCAACCTGTTCCGCAATCCGGGCGAGGCGGAGGAGGAGAAAGAAGAGCAGAAGCCGGCGGCGACCGCCGACGCGGCGGTGGGGGCAGGTCGGATGCCGTTGTTGCCGGTGTAGGCCGGTTGGCCCTCATCACCCCGGCCCTCTTCTCCCATCCCTCCACCCACCCCACCAGGGAGAAGAGGGAGAGGTCAGCCGAAGAATGTCCTGAAGCCCCTCTCTCCCCGGCAGGGGTGGGTGGAGGGATGGGAGAGAGGGGTTGGGGAGTGAGGGCCCCCTCAGCTCTTCGTCCGCCCCTCGGACTTCCGGTGCTTGTTCACCGTGCGGGCCGCGATCTCCTTGGCGCGGCCGGTGGACTTTCCTTCCTTCTTCTCGCTGGCTTCGACATGCTTGTACTGGCGCTCGTCTTTGCTGCTCCAGGCTTTCGGCATGATGATCTCCTTGGTGTTTCCTGGATTCCGCCGCGATCCATTCGCGGCCTAACCCTCTGAAAAGCAAGGATCAAGCCAGCTTTCCGGATCAACCCGCTCACCGTATGATGCGCTCGAAGCCCTGCTGGCGCTTGATCTTCTGCGGCTGGTCCCGGGTGCCCAGGTACGTCTCGTGGCCGGAGAGGTCGGTGGCCACGACGTAGAACTCCACCGTGCCGTTCTGATGGAAGCTCGGCGGGATCGCCGCCGTGTAGTAGCCGGCGCGGATCTGGCTCGTGTCCAGCGGGATCTCGCGGTACTTCCCCCCCTCGGGCCGGGCCAGCAGCTTCACGTCCTTCACCTGGTAATCGTCGGTGACGCGGAAGCTGAGGTTCGCCACGGTGCCGCGGGCGTAGTCGAGCACGTAGCCGTCGCGCAGCACGAGCTTCGGGGGATCGTTGTCGAGACGGGCGAGGAGGTCCTCCAGCCGGGCGCGCGCCGCCGCGAATTGCGCCGCCAGATGGGGCGTGGGCTCGACGCCGTTCATCATCTGCAGGCCGTCCCACGGCTTCTTGTGGCGCTCGATGTTGGGGAGCTCGGCGAGGATCTCCTCCTGGTGGGCTTCGTCCTGCTTGAATTTCTCGTAGCTGGCGAGCCGCTCCTTGAGGCCGGGACGGTCGGGCCAGGTGCGCTGGACCGGCTCCAGGCGGGCGACCGCGTCGGCGTACTTGCCGTCGTGGACCAGCTTCTCGGCCTCCCCCTCGATCGACTTGGCGGCGTGACCGCGCAGGTCGTCCGGGTCGGTCGGCTTGGGGAGGAGGGCGGCGAGCGCGGCGAAGTGCTCCAGCGTCTGGACGGGATTGCCCTGGGCCGAGGCGGTCCGGACCTGGGCGTAGGCGGCGACGGCGCTCTTCGCCCGCTCATAGTCCACCCGCACCTCGGGCGCGAGCCCCGCCTCCTGTCCGGCGCCGGCCTCGACGGCGCTCTCCAGGACCTCCAGGTCCCCCGACTTGAGGCCGCTCGCCAGATCGGTGGGCATCCGCTCGAAGGCCGCGCGCGCCAGGTTCTCTTGAATCGCGCCCAGTGTCCGGCACCCCTCCGGGGACAGCAGGCCCTGCTCCCCCCAGGGGATGGCGCGCAGCACGCGGCGAGCCCGGAGGTCGTCCCCCTGGGCGAGATAGATCTTCGCCTCCTCCAGCCGGTCCGTCGGCGGCTTCGAGAACGGCTGCCGCAGGGGGACCACGGGCGCGGCCTCCACCGGGGCCGCGGCCTGCTGCTGGTGCCGCCGGTAGAGCCAGAAGCCGGCCAGCAGGCCGAGCACCACCACGCCGGCGAGGGCCGCCAGCACGGCCGGCTTGCGCAGGAACGGGGTGGACGCCGGGGCCGCGGAGCGGGCCGGAGCGGGCGCCGGGGCCTTCTTCTGGAACGGCATCACCTTGGCGCCCGTCTGCGGCGCGGCCGCGGGGCCCGCCGGACGGGGAGGCGGTGCCGGCACGTTGAGCAGGGCGTTCAGCACCTCGTCGTCCACCGACGAGAGGACGTCCCCCTCGGGAGCCGCCGCCGCCGGGGGGAGCGGATCGGGCTCCGTGAATTGAGGCGCCGCCGCCGAGAGCGCCGGCCCCGGCGCCGGTTGGGCCGCGCCGGAGGGGGCCCAGGCGTCCGGGATCACCACCGGCGGCAGGGCCGAGGGCGCCTGCGCCGCGATTGCGGGGCCGAAGGGCACGATCGTGGGCGGGGCTGCGGGAACGATCGCCGGCATGGCGACCGGCGGCGGCAGGGGCTCCATCGTGCCGGAGGTCAGGAACGGCGGCGGCGGCGGCTCGGGAGCGGCGCTCACCGGGGCGGCCGGCGGAGGAACGGGGAACCGGGTGACGTTGGTCGTGGGCGCGGCGGGCGCCGGCGCCGGAGCGCCGATGGCCAGCCGCAACGCCTCGCGCACCTCCCGGATCGACGGCCGCTGCTCAGGTCCCTGCCGGAGCGACCGCTCCAGCGCCTGCCGCAGGGCCTCGTCGTTCTCCAGCTCGAAGCTCACCGCCAGCGGGAGCTGCACCACCGGCGCGTCGCCGAAGCCGACCGTCGCCCCCAGGGCGGTGCAGGTGGTGAGGGCCAGCGAGTAGAGATCGGCCCGCGAATCGGCCTCGCCTCCGGCCGCCACCTCGGGAGCCCGGAAGCGGGCGTTGTCACCGCCCGCCGCCGCCGCCTCGGCCCCCCGAGGGCGGAAGACGGCGGTGCCCAGCCCCAGGAGCTTCACCTGCTCGCCCGTGGGGGTGGCGGCCACGAAGAGGTTGTCCGGCGAGACGTTGAGATGCGCCAGTCCCCTGGACGCGAGCGCTTCGAGCCCGTCGAGCGCCTGGCCGATCCACGCCAGGAGCTGGGCGGGGGGCATGTCGGTGAAGGCGTCGAGCGTCCGGCCGTCCAGCAGCTCCAGGCCCAAGAAGGCGGCGCCGTCCGTGGTGAAGCCCGAATCGAGCACGGCGGGGAAGGCGGGGTGCCCCAGCCCGGCCAGCGCCGCCGCCAGCTTCTCGAATTCGGGGGCCCCGGCGACGAGCCGCGCGGGGTTGGTCACCGTGACCTGCTTCACGGCGACGGACCGGCCCGACTTGGTATCGGTCGCCTTGAGGACCGTCCCGAAGCGGGTCGACCTCAGGATCTTCTCGAGCTGATAGCGATCGGTGAGCTCACGGAACTGCATCGCCTCGTCCCTCCCCCCGGACCGGCGGACTCCAGCCTGCCTTTTGGTTTCCTTCCCTGCTGGTGCTATTATAGATGGTCATCAATGAAAAGCGACCTGGAATCATGACGCACCGTTTGAAAACCCTCGTGCTGCTCCTTCTGCTCCTGCCGGTGGCGCGCGCCGCCACGGCGGCCCCCGCCTCGCCCTACGGCGTCAACATCCACGCGCCCCAGGGGGCGGAGCTCGCCTCCCAGCTCGACCAGGTCCGGGCCGCCGGCCTCGGCTGGGTGCGCATCGACTTCATCTGGGCCGCCGTCGAGCCCCGCAAGGGCAGGTACGACTGGCACGTCTACGACGCCATCGCCGCCGCCGCCAAGGCCCGGGGGCTCCAGGTCTTCGCGACCCTCGCCTACACCCCGGCCTGGGCCACCGACGGCCCCGAGCTGACCGGCGTGCCGCGCAATCCGGACGACTGGCGGCGGATCTGCTTCCGGGCGGCCAAGCGCTACCGCGGCAAGATCACCTACTGGGGGCTGTGGAACGAGCCCAACCTGAAGCAGTTCTGGTCCGGAAGCCGCGACCAGTATATCGACATCATCCTCAAGGTCGGCGCGGACGCCATCCACACCGGCAACCCGGCGGCCCAGGTGGGCGGCCCCGAGCTGGCGCACCTGACCTCGAACGGCGCCGTCTGGTACGACTGGCTGCAACAATCCCTGATGGAGGCCGGCGACCGGCTCGACTTCATCACCCACCACCTCTACGACAACGACGGCAACCGCGACGTCACCTCGAAGCTGAACGACAGCACCCTCTTCGGCGGCGAGCCCGGGCTCTGGTCGCTCGTCCCCCCCTCGGTGCGGGAGGTCCTGGCGAGCACCGGCTGGACGAACAAGCCCGTCTGGCTGACCGAGACCGGCTGGGAGTCGTCCCGGGTCGGGGAATCCCGCCAGGCCGGCTACTATTCCGGCCTCCTCGACGACTGGTTTACCGGCCAGCGAGACCAGGACTGGATCTCCAAGATCTTCTTCTACGAATTCAAGGACGGCCCGGACGGCAGCTACACCTGGGGCATCCTGCGGGCGGACGGCTCGGCGAAGCCGGCGTACGACGCGTATCAGGGGTTCGTGGCCACGCATTAGGTGGGCGGGAAGCCCCACTTGTGATACCTTCCCCCGGATCTTCCCGGCCTCCCGGGTCGGCGCCGCTGTATGTGTCGGAGCCGTAGCGGGCTGCCGGAAGGCCTGGAACGCCCCAAACCGTCAGCGCGACGTACCCCTGCGGCCCCTGGCCACCGCCGGGCGCAGGTACGCGCTGTGAATTGTCGGCTTTGCCATCAGACAGGATCTTTGGAGGATTTATGCGTGAACATGAGCCCCTTGCCCGGACCGGCCCGTCGCGGCGGAAGCTGTCGGTCCTCGGGCTGATGGCGTTCTTCATCGCCATCCTGACCGCCCTGCCCGCCTCCGCCAGCGAGGCGGACCTCGTGCTGCCGAACCTGTCGAATCCGGATGTGACGTTCTTCGGCATGACCGGGCACAACCTGCTGCTGGGCGGCCTGTTCGTCTGCGTCCTCGGGCTGCTCTTCGGGCTGGTGATGTACACGCAGCTCAAGAACATGCCCGTCCACCGCTCGATGCGCGAGATCTCCGAGCTGATCTTCGAGACCTGCAAGACCTATCTCACCACGCAGGGCAAGTTCATCCTCCTGCTCGAGCTCTTCA
>QHVW01000981.1 GCA_003223675.1 Acidobacteriota bacterium | reverse complement strand
GCGGCTTCAGGACGTGGTGGGGACGAACCGCGCCCGGCTGTCGGCCGCGGTGTCGAGAGACCACGTAGTGGTCTTCTCGGCGATCGACAACCTGGTGAAGGGGGCCGCGGGCGGGGCCATCCAATGGATGAACCGGCTGCTGGGATTCCCGGAGACGTCGGGCCTGATGGGGCCCGGATTGGGGTGGCTATGAACAAACCCTCATCAACTTATCGGTCCGATCCGACGGATCGGTCGGATCGGTCGGATGAGAAAAACCGCCTTCTCGGTTCCCCTCTCCCGGCCAGGGGTGAGGGTTCGGCCGAGCTGGACGAATCCCACTGGCTGCTCCCCGTCTACTCCCCCCACACGCCAGTCGAGCCGGTGCGGGGCGAGGGGGCGATCGTCTACACGCGGGACGGCCGCGCGCTGATCGACTTCTACGGCGGCCACGCGGTCGCCCTGCTGGGGTACGGCCACCCGCGCCTGGTGGCGGCGCTGGCGAATCAGGCGAAGGAGCTGTTCTTCCAGAGCAACTCGGTGGCGCTCTCCCTGCGTGCCCGGGCCGCCGAGAGGCTGGTGCGCTTCGGGCCCGAGGGGCTCACCCGGGCCTTCCTGGTCAACAGCGGCGCCGAGGCGAACGAGAACGCCCTCCGGCTCGCCTTCCGCCATACGAAGAGAACGCGGATCGTGGCCCTGGAGGGGGCGTTCCACGGCCGCACCGCGGCGGCGGCGGCGATCACCTGGAAATCGGAGCGCTGGTACGGCTTCCCGCGCCCGCCGTTCGACGTCACCTTCGTGCCGCGGGGGGATCTGGGAGCCCTGGAGGCGGCCCTGGGAGCCGACGTGGCGGCGCTGATTCTGGAGCCGGTCCAGGGGCAGGCCGGGGCTGTGGCCCTCGGGGCGCCTTATATCGCGGCGGCCCGGGAGCTGACTGAAGCATCCGGCGCGCTGCTGATCTTCGACGAGGTGCAGTGCGGCATGGGGCGCACGGGCCACCCGTTCGCGGCGCAGGCCTACGGCGTCACCCCCGACCTCCTGACCACGGCCAAGGGGCTCGCCGGCGGCTTCCCGGCTGGCGCGGTGCTGGTGAGCGACGCGGTGGCGGCGGGGCTCAAATATGGGGACCTCGGCAGCACCTTCGGCGGCGGCCCCATGGCCTGCGCGCTGATCGAGACGGTGATCGAGACCATCGAGTCCGAGGGGCTGATGGAGCGGGTACGCGCGCTGTCGGCGTCGATCCGCGAGACCTGCCAGGTGGGACCGGTGCGGTCGATCCAGGGGGACGGCTTCCTACTGGGCCTGCGCACCTCGCGGCCGGCGAAGGAGATCGTCAAGGAGCTGCTGGAGAAGGGGATCCTCTCCGGCACGAGCGGCGATCCGGACGTCGTGCGCCTGCTGCCGCCGCTGATCCTGGAGGAATCCCACGTCGAGACCTTGGCCAAAGCGCTGGCGGAGATCCGCCCTTGAAGGATTTCCTGCACCTGTCGGACCTCGCTCCAGAGGCGGTGGCGGATCTGCTGGCTTTGGCCGCGCGGCTGGAGCGGAGCCCGGAGCCGGAGGCGTTGAAGGGGAAGATCCTCGCGCTCCTCTTCTTCAATCCCTCGCTGCGCACCCTCGCCTCCTTCCAGGCGGGGATGGCCCGGCTGGGCGGCAGCGCGTTCGTGATCTCGCCCGGGCAGGGGACCTGGCTGCTGGAGACCCGCGACGGGGTGGTGATGGACGGCGCCGCGGCCGAGCACGTCAAGGAGGCCATCCCGGTGCTGGCCAGCTACGGCGACGCGCTCGGGGTCCGCTCCTTCGCCGGAGGGACCGATCTCGCAGCGGACTTGGCGGATTCGACGTTCCATGCGATGGCGGCGGTCTGCCCGGTGCCGATGATCAACCTGGAATCGGCCATCGACCATCCCTGCCAGGCGCTGGCGGACTGGAAGACCATGGACGATCTCGGGATCTCAAAGAGAGGGAAATTCGTCCTCTCCTGGGCCTGGCACCCCAAGCCGCTGCCGCTGGCGGTGCCGGCGGCGGCCGTCCACATGGCAGCCCTGCGGGGGATGGACGTCACCGTGCTGCGTCCCGAGGGCTTCGCGCTGCCGGAGCCGGTGATGGCGAAGGCCCGGGCCGCCGCCGGGCTCTCGGGCGGATCGCTCCGCGAGACGGCCGAGATTGGTGCGTGGGCGACGACTGGTTTTCGACTGCCGCGCCGGACTGCCGGTTCATGCACTGCCTGCCGGTGCGGCGGAACGTGGTGGTGAAGGACTCGGTGCTGGATGGGCCGCGCAGCGTCGTGGTCCATGAGGCGCGCAACCGCATGTGGTCGCAGATGGCGGTGCTCCACCGTCTGCTGAAGGGCTAGGAAGAGGAGAACAGAGATGAAAGACGTCGGCCAGCGGACCGCCGAGGCGACCGCGCTCAAGCACGCGGTCCCCTACATCCGGATCTTCAAGGGGAAGACCTTCGTCCTCAAGGCGGGGGGCGGGGCCCTGGAGCGCGAGGCGACCGCCCGCGCCCTGATCGAGCAGATCGAGGTGCTCCACCAGGTGGGCATCCGCGTGGTGCTGGTGCACGGCGGCGGCACCCAGTCGACCGAGCTGGTGCGCGCCCTGGGCGGCGAGGCCCGCTTCGTCGAGGGGCGGCGGGTGACCGACGCCAAGTCCCTGGAGGTCGCCGTCATGGTCCTGAACGGCTCGGTGAGCACCCGGCTGCTGGCGGTCTGCCGTGGCGTGGGGCTGCCGGCGGTGGGGGTCTCGGGGGTGGACGGCGGCCTGATCCAGGCCCGCAAGCGCCCGCCCGTGCGCGTGGGGGAGGAGCTGGTCGACTACGGGCTGGTGGGGGACGTGGTGGCGGTCCAACCCAAGGTGCTGACCGACCTGATGGACGCGGGGTACGTGCCGGTGGTGAGCCCCCTCTCGGCCGCGGACGACGGCACGGTGCTCAACATCAACGCCGACACCATCGCCTCGGCCCTGGCCGTGGCCCTGGGCGCCGAGAAGCTCCTCTTCCTCACCGGCGCGCCGGGCATCCTCGAGCGTCCGGACGACCCCGGCTCGCTGGTCTCCTACACGGACCTCGCGGGGCTGCGCCGGCTGCGCGACGAGGGGGGGCTGGTGAAGGGGATGCTCCCCAAGACATCCGCTATCGAAGCGGCGATCCAGGGGGGCGTGCGGCGGGTGCACATCCTCTCCCACGACCTGCCGGACGGCCTGCTGGCCGAGATCTTCACCAACGAGGGGGTGGGGACGCTGGTGGTGGAGGACGTGCGGGGCCTGAGCCCGGCCGAGGCCGCGGCGGGGCACGTCCCGGTTCCTGCCATGGCGGGAGCGCTCTGATGCTGCCCGAGCGGGAGATCCTGGCGCTCCACCGGGCCATCACCGCCATCCGCTCGGTGTCGGGGGAGGAGGCGGCGCTGGCCGACTTCCTGGGGGACCTGCTGCGGCGCAACCGGGTGACGGTGGCGCGGCTGGGCGCCAGCCTGCTCGCCACGGTGGGGGAGGGGCCGGTGCTGCTCTTCGACACCCACCTGGACACCGTCCCCCCGGCGCCCGGCTGGACGCGCGACCCCTGGGAGGTGGAAGTGGTGGACGGGCGGGTGTACGGTCTGGGCGCGAACGACGCCAAAGCCTCGGTGGCGGCCATGACGGCGGCCTTCCTCGCCTTCCGCGAGGCCGACCTGCCGTTCACCCTCGCCCTGGCCCTGGTCGAGGCGGAGGAGACGCGGGGGACCGGCACGGAGGCCGTGCTGGCCGAGCTCTCCCGGCGGGGGACGCCCCCGGAGGCGGCGGTGGTGGGGGAGCCCACGGGGCTCGACATCGCCATTGCCCAGAAGGGGCTGATGGTCCTCGAATTGGTGGCCCGGGGGGAGGTCTGCCACGCCGCCAACGCGGCGGCCCTGGGCGCGGCGAACGCCGCCCGCCGGCTGGCCCACGACCTCGTGGCGCTGGAGGCGGTGGATTTCGGCCCCCCGCACCCGCGGCTGGGGCCCGTCACCCTGGAGCCGACGCAGCTCCGGGCCGGCACGGCGCGCAACGTGGTGCCGGGGGAGGCCACGGCCCTGCTCGACGTGCGCACCACGCCGGGCCTCCACGGCCGCGGGCTGGTGGAGCGGCTGGAGGCGGCCGTCGCCGGCGAGGTGCGGGTGCTCTCCGAGCGGCTGAAGCCGCGGGAGACCCCCGAGGCCTCGCCGCTCGTGGACGCCGCCCGCGAGGCCCGGCCCGAGGCGCGGCTCTTCGGCTCGTCGACCCTCTCGGACCTCGTCTTCATGGAGGGGATCCCCGCCGTGAAGTGCGGCCCGGGGCGGACCGAGCGCTCCCACACGCCGGACGAATACGTGCTGGAGAGCGAGGTCCTGGACGGCGCCCGCTTCTATACGCGGCTGGTGCGGGCCTGGGCCGAGCGGCTGGTGGAGAGCGCCGCATGAGTCGGTCGGCCCGTTTGTGGGACCTACGACGTCCGCGCCTCGATCGCCCACGCGGCCATGCTGCGGGAGGTGGGGCTCCTGTCGGAGGAGGATCTCGCCGCCATCCGCGAGGGGCTGGAGGCGCTGGCGCGCGAGCACGCGGCGGGGGAATGGGAGATCTCGCTGGCGGACGAGGACGTCCACACCGCGCTCGAATCGAGGCTGACGGAGCGGACGGATGAGGCCGGGGCCCGTCTCCACCTGGGCCGCTCGCGCAACGATCAGGTGCTCGCCGCTCTCCGCCTCTATCTGCGGGACGCCGTCGCCGCCCTCGCCGCCGGGGCCCGCGAGGCGGCGGATGCCCTGGATGAGCTCGGACGCCGCGAGAAAGAGACCGCGTTGCCCGGCTACACCCATCTCCAGCAGGCGATGCCGAGCTCCGTCCCCCTCTGGGCGGGCGGATTCGCCGCCGAGCTGCGCGACGACGCCGAGGGGATCGAGGCCTGCGCGCGCCGGATCGAGAAGAGCCCCCTGGGATCGGCCGCGGGCTACGGCGTCCCCCTGCTTCCCATCGATCGGGAATCGACCCGCCAGGCCCTGGGCTTCGCCGTGACCCAGGAGCCGGTGACGGCCGTCCAGCTCTCGCGGGGCAAGGCGGAGGCGCAGGTCCTCTTCGAGATCACCCTGCTGATGCAGGACCTGGGACGGCTGGCGGCCGACCTCGTCCTCTTCGCCGCCGCGGAATTCGCCTTCGTGAGCCTGCCGGCGGCGATGACCACCGGCTCCTCGATCATGCCGCAGAAGCGCAACCCGGACGTCTTCGAGCTGGTCCGCGGGAGGACGGCTACGGCCCAGGGGTGCCTCGCCGAGGCGCTCGCGATTCCCGCCAAGCTGACCTCCGGCTACCACCGCGACCTCCAGCTCCTCAAGGCGCCGCTCTTCCGGGGGATCGACCTCGCGCAAGAGACGCTCGCCATCCTGGCCGCGGCCCTCCCCGGCGTGCGGTTCCAGCCCGAGCGCATCCGCCTCGAGCCGGGCCTCCGCGCCGCCGAGGAGGCCTACGCCCTGGTGCTGGCGGAGGGGATCCCCTTCCGCGAGGCCTATCGCCGGATTGGAAAACGGTTTCGGATCGAAGAAACTTAGAGGCCGATGGAGCCCACGATCGAATCATCCCGCGAAGAGCGCTGGCTGCTCGCCTTGTACGCCACCCTGGCCCTGCTCTCCCTCGTCCCCTTCTGGACCGTCCACTACCTCCCCACCGTGGACGGGCCGTGCCACACCTACAACGCCTGGGTCCTCGCGCACCACGGCGATCCGCGGTACCCCCTCTTCGGGCAGTACTACAAGATCGGCGCCGAGCCCTATCCGAACTGGACCGGCCACGGGATCCTGGCCCTGCTGATGCTCCTCGCCGTGCCGCCGCTGGTGGCGGAGAAGATCCTGGTGAGCGCGTATGCCCTGACGCTCCTCGCCGGGGCCTGGTACCTGGCGGGATCGGTGCGGCCGGGCGACCGCTGGCTCGCTCTCCTGGCCCTCCCCTTCGTCTTCAACTTCCTGTTCCAGTTCGGGTTCTACAACTTCTCGCTCAGCCTGGGGCTGTTCCTCTTCAGCGTGGGCTTCTGGTGGCGGCGCCGGGACCGGCCCACCTCCCCCGTCTACGTGGTGGGGATCAACCTGCTCCTCGGGCTGTGCTACTTCTCGCACATCCTCTCCTTCGGGCTGTCGCTGCTGGCCATCGCCGTCCTCTGGCTGGCCACGCTGCGGCGCGATGATTGGCGGCGGCACCTGCTGCACATTCCGGTCCTCGCCCCCCAGGCGTTCCTGCCGCTCTGGTACCTCGCCCGGGGCGAGGGCAGCACCGTGGCTTCGTACTGGCCCCTCGGGCGCCTGGTGAGCTATTTCGTCTCCCTCCGGGTGCTCTCGCCGTTCGGCGGGTACCAGGACGGGCTGGCCGTCCTCCTGGCGCTGATCTTCCTGGCCCTCCTCCTCCTCACGCTCCGGCGGGAAGGGCTGCGGCCTCGCTGGCGGCCGGAGCACGCCTTCCCGCTACTGGCCGCCTTTTTCATCCTCCTCTACTTCGTCAGCCCGGAGGCGATGGCCGGAGGGTCGATGCTCAAGAACCGGCTCAGCCTCTACCCCTGGCTGATCCTGATCCCCTGGCTGGCGCCGGGATTGGGGCCCCGCGCCCGGCGGCTCGCCGCCGCGGCGCTGGCCCTGGTGGCATTGCTCAACCTCGTCTTCGTGATCCGCTGGTACGGGCGGCTGAGCGGCGACATGGCGGGATATCTGGCCGGGCTCGCCACGGTCGA
>QHVW01000980.1 GCA_003223675.1 Acidobacteriota bacterium | reverse complement strand
AGAGTGAGATCGCCGCCGACTCGGTGACCGGCTCGTCCATGTGCCAGACGAGTGACGGGATGAAATCGCGGAACTCCTCGGGCTTGACGAAAATCTCCCGATGGATCGTGCCGAATTTCTTCGCGACCTGCCGGGCATAGCGGGTCTCGTCGAATTCGGGGCCGAAGTCGTAGGCCACGGTGAAGGTGCGGATGTCGCGGATGCCCATCTCGTGCATCAGCGCCACCACGGCGCTCGAATCGACGCCCCCCGAAAGGAAGACGCCGAGGGGGACGTCGCTGCGGAGCTGGAGGCGGACCGAGTCGCGCAGGAGCCCGATCGACCGGCGCACGCACTCCTCCTCGCTCATCTCCTCGGGCGCGGGCGCCAGATCCCAGTACTGGCGGAGGCGCGGGCCGTCCTGGCCGACCGTCATGCACCAGCCGGGCTGGAGCTTCTCGATCCCCTGGAAGAGGGTGCGCTCGGTGGGCACGTAGCCGACGCTCATGTAGGCATCGAGCATCTCCAGGTTGACCCGGGGGGGCTCCGGCGAGACGGTGAACAGGGCCTTGATCTCGGAGGCGAAGGCGATGCCGTCCGCGCTCAGCGTGTAATACAGGGGCTTGATGCCGAGCCGGTCGCGGGCGATGAACAGGCATTTCGTCCGGCGGTCCCAGATGGCGAAGGCGAACATGCCGTTGAGCCGCGAGAGCATGGCCTCCCCCTCGATCTGGTAGAGGCGGAGGATGACCTCGGTGTCGGTCCGGGTCTGGAAGGTGTGCCCCTGGGCTTCGAGGTCGGCGCGCAGCTCGAGGAAGTTGTAGACCTCGCCGTTGAAGATGAGGGCGAGCTGGCCGTCCTCGGTGAACATGGGCTGGCGCCCGCGCCGCGAGGTGTCCAGGATGGTCAGGCGCTTGTGGGCAAGGCCGAGCGGCCCCTCCTCGAAATACCCCTCGTCGTCCGGTCCCCGGTGGGCGAGACAGGTGCCCATCGCCCGCAGATCACTCGGAGCGGCGGGCCGTCCCGAGCGGAAGTTGTAGATCCCCGCGATGCCACACATGAAGGCTCCTCCCAAGGCTTGGGCGTGGATACACCAACGCCTGAGCTGGGAAAGGAAGCAAGAAGCGGGCCGGTGGGGGAAGGGGTTTGTCCGGAAGCGGGGGGTGGGGGAGCGCCCTGGAAGGGCGAATATTCACCAGCCTGGGGTTTCAACCCCAGGTGGGCAGGTGAGGGGTGCCCGCCGGTGGCGCCCGGCGCCGTTTTCGACGCCGCCCGGCGCCGGCCGGCGCCGGCCACCTGGGGTTGAAACCCCAGGCTGGTGAATATCCGCCCTTCCAGGGCGGTCCCCCTCCCCGCCGCCTCCCTACCTCACCACCCGCACCGACAACCCATGCCGGAACACGTCACGAGGGTCCCACCGCGCCTTGACCTGCTGGAGGCGCGGGTAGTTGTCCTTGTAATACAGCGTGGGCCAGGGCACGCCCGCCTGGTAGAACGCGCGCACCCAGGCCAGATTCGTCGCCTCGTCCCGCGGGTCCAGCCAGCCCGTGGTGCAGGCCATGTCGAGAATCGCGCCGCGCTGGGAGGCTGCGGTCGCGTCGGGCGCGACGGTATTGATCCGCCCGCCATAGGTCGCAAACCCCAGCATCCCGCCCATGACGTCGTGGTCCGTGCGGGTCAGGTGGTCGTAGGCGACGGCGATCTGATGATCCGTGAGCCGCTTCTTGAGCAGGGCGTCCTTCACTTTGGAGCTCACCCCGCCGGGCGGCATGGCGAACAGGTCGGGGAACGGATTCAGGGCGAAATCGAGCCAGGACATCCGCGCCAGCTCCCGGCCCCCCGGCGCGCCGATCCCTTCGCTCAGCGCCGCCAGATGCTCCTCCATCTGCCGCTCGGCGGCGGCGCCGGCCGTGCTCACACCGCGGACGATGATCTTCCCGAACTGCTTCCGATGGACCTCCAGGAGAGCCCAGAGCGAGGCGTTCGGGGAATCGGCGCCGCTGTTCCGCTCGGACCAGCCCCCATGGTTCTGGAGCAGCCGCAGGAAGGACGGCTGATCGATGTCGCTCCAATCCCATTCCGCCTTGAAGGTCATGATCGATTCCGGCGCGCGGGGCAACAACCGGGCGGGATCGTCACCGGTCGCGCCCGGCGACCGGAACCAGTACCGGGTGACGATGCCGAAGTTGCCGCCGCCCCCACCCGTATGCGCCCACCAGAGGTCGCGATGCGGGTCGGACGCCTCGCGAGTCGCCACCCCGCCGCGAGGCCCAACTGGCGGCAGAGAAAGCCAAAGGCACCCCCGACCACATGCCCACCCATGCCGATCTCCGGATACTCGCCGAGCGGGATCACGACGCCCCACCGCTCGAACAGCGCCCGGAACGTCTCGCCCACCGTGGCGCCGGCCTCGACGACTACGGCGCCCCTTTCCGCATCGTAGTCGATGCGCTTCATGGGCGAGACGTCGAGGATCACCCGCGCCTCGGGATCGGATACGAAACCCTCCAGGCAGTGCCCGCCGCTCGTCACCACGAGCCGCCGTCCCTCCCGCACCGCCTCCTCCACGGCTGCGACCACCTGCTCGGTCGAGCTCACCAGCCGGACGTAGTCCGGGCTCGCGCTGAACCGCTTATTGAAACGCTTCTCGACCACCGCGCGATATCGCGGATCGTCGGGACCGATTTTGGTGGATTCGGTGTCAGGGGCTTCGGTGGTTTGTTGTGCCAATGTCGTCTCCTCTGGATACCAGCAATGCCTGACTCCAGGCGGAGCCTACAACAGGTGAGCCCGGAGCCTGCGCGGCAGGAAAGCAGGACAGGGACAACAGGGACTGCAGGGACGGACAGGGTGCTGGCCGACCAGGATGAAGTCTTCGCCCTGACGGCCGGAGGTGCCCGCCCCGGCCGCCGGTGTCATCTCTCCGCCTCTCTCTGTGTATGATGGCTTCCCAGAGACGGTGCCTTGGGGGCCTTTGGTCGGAGAGATTTCAGGATGAACCGCTCACAAGACTGGCTGATGCAGGCAGAGCGAGACCTCGCACAGGCGAGCGCATCCCGCTCTGACGAACGCCACGAGTGGGCCTGCTTCGCGGCCCAACAGGCGGCGGAGAAGGCGGTGACGGCCCTCCACCTCCACTATGACCAGGAAGCGTGGGGACACGTGGTGGCGCGCCTGCTCGGCGAGCTGCCGGTGGAGGTGGACCGGTCTCTCGTCGAAAAAGCCAAGGTGCTCGACAACTTCTACGTCGGGACGCGCTATCCGAATGGACACCCCGAAGGTCCGCCGTTCGAGCATTATGGAGAGATCCAGAGCGGGGGAGCGATCCAGTATGCCAGTGAGATCCTTGCGTTCGTCCGTGCTCAGATGGCCTGACCGCCGCGAGGTGGAACGGAGCGCCGCGGAATGGGCGGCTCAGGAGGCACAACGCCATCCGGGCCTCCTCCGCCTCGGCTACTTCGGTTCCTATGCCCGGGGCGACGCCGGAGTGGGCAGCGACCTCGACCTGATCGCCGTGGTCGAGTCGTCGCCGGACCCTTTCGAGCGGCGCTCCCTCCACTGGGACCTCACCTCTCTTCCGGTCCCGGCCGAGCTGCTCGTCTATACGCAGCCGGAGTGGGAGCACCTCCTGCGACAGGGCGGCCGCTTCGCGCGAGCTCTGCAGCAGGAAGCCCGCTGGCTGATCTCCTGAGGGATCAGATTCCCCGGGATCGGGGTGCCGCCCGATTCGCTGCTCGGGGCCGGATCGGGGGAATCTCCGAGCCGGGATTGGTTTCGGTCCGGAAAGCTGCTCAGCCCAGCACGAAGGGGATCTGCTGGGCGGCAACGGGAGTGAATTGGAGCAGAGCCCGGAATGCGGCGTCATGGTCCGAGGCGCTGGGCTCGGTCCGGATATAGAGCTCCGCGATGAGGTCCCGCCACCTCAACAGCTCCCGTCTCAGCGTCGAGCGCCGTTGGACCTCCACCGTCAGGTCCACGAGACGCAGGACCCGCTCGTAGGAGAGGGAGAGGTCCTGCCGGTCCCCGAGCTCGATCGACCGCTTGGCCCGGTTCATCTCGTTACCGATCATGAGGATCTGCTGGTCGAGGCTGAACTGTGCCCAGCGCTCGGGAGACAGGGAAGAATGCTGGGTCATTCGAGGGGTTCTCCTTCACCGATCAAAGCGAACGTGATCTCGCGCA
>QHVW01000935.1:7180-10483 GCA_003223675.1 Acidobacteriota bacterium | reverse complement strand
AGGTGCCGCGCCCGCGCTTCCTCGCCCTCCTCAAGCGGGAGCTGCGGGCGCCGACCCGGACGGGACCCTGGGAGCTGGAGCTGGGGCCGGCGGAAGCTTCGGAAGCGCTATCCTCCCTGTCATGACCGGTCTCCCTGTCATCAACTGCCGCGCCGGCTGCGGAGCCTGCTGCATCGCGCTCTCGATCTCCTCGCCCATCCCCGGGATGCCGGCGGGGAAGCCGGCCGGCGTCCGCTGCGTCCAGCTCACGGACGGCAACCTCTGCCGGCTGTTCGGCAGCCCGGACCGCCCCGAGGTCTGCGTCCGCCTCCGCCCCTCGGCGGAGATGTGCGGCGAGACCACCGAGCACGCCCTCGCCTACCTCGCCGAGCTCGAGCGGGCCACCGCGCCGTGAACCGAAGCGGCTCCTGAAGGGACTCACCCGGCGAGCCGTCGCAGTATTTCCTCCGGAGCGAGAGTTCTATATGATGACCGGGCAGGTCATCTTTTCTTCAACAGCTCTTTGCGCAGTTCCTTCCTGTTTCCACTTCAAAGGAGATCGTCATGCCGGAAGATCGTGATGAGACCAAGCGAGGAGAAGAGAAGAGCATGTCGCCGAGCCGGAGAGACTTTCTGCGCCTGGGGGCGGTGGCCGGAGCGGGAGTTCCGCTGGCCGGGCTGATCGGGGAGTCGGCCGTGAAGGCCCTGGATCTGCCGCAACTGACCGACAAGGCGGTGCGGATCGAGGAGGCCACCATCGCCGGCTTGCAGGCGGCGATGACCCGGGGAGGCCTGAGCTCCCAGGATCTGGTCAACATGTACCTCGAGCGGATCTCGTCGATCGACGAGAGCGGCCCCACCCTCAACTCCATCCTGGAGGTCAATCCGGACGCCCGCCGGATCGCCCGCCAGCTCGACCAGGAACGCAAGCAGGGGCACGTGCGCGGGCCGCTGCACGGCATTCCGATCACCCTGAAGGGGAACGTCGACACCGGCGACCGCATGGAGACCACGGCGGGCTCGCTCGCCCTGGTGGGCGCGCCGGCGCACCAGGACGCCACCGTGGCCGCCCGGCTGCGCGCCGCGGGCGCGGTGATCCTGGCCAAGACCAACCTTTCGGAGTGGGCCAACTTCCGCGGCTTCGGCTCGGTCAGCGGCTGGAGCGGCGAGGGGGGGCAGACCCGCAACCCCTACCTGCTCGACCGCGACCCGAGCGGCTCCAGCTCCGGCTCGGCCGCCTCGACGTCGGCCAACCTCGCCGCCGTCGGCATCGGCACCGAGACCGACGGCTCGATCATCAGCCCGGCCAACGTCAACGGCGTGGCGGCCATCAAGCCCACCGTGGGGCTGACCAGCCGCGCCGGCGTCATCCCCATCTCCCATACCCAGGACACCGTCGGCCCGCACGGCCGCACGGTGGCCGACGCGGCGACGACGCTCGGCGCCATGGTGGGCGTCGATCCGCGCGATCCGCAGACCGCGGCGAGCGCCGGCAAGTTTTTCACCGACTACACCCAGTTCCTCGACGCCAACGCCCTGCACGGGGCCCGCATCGGCGTGCTCCGCGCCGGCGGGTTCACCGGCTACGACACGCGCGTGGACGCGCTGTTCGAGCAGGCCCTCAAGGACATGGAGCACGCTGGCGCCACCCTGGTCGATCCGGCGGACATCCCCACCATGGACGCGCTCAACAGCGATCAGGCCGAGATCATCGTCCTGATCTACGACTTCAAGCGCGACCTCAACGCCTATCTCGCCACCCGCACGGGCGTGCCGGTGCACAACATGGCCGACGTGATCCAGTTCGACAAGGACCACGCCGCCCAGGAGATGTGGTACTTCGGCCAGGAGTTCTTCGAGCTGGCGCAGCAGGAGATCTTCTCGCAGCAGGATTACACGGACGCGATCGAGCGCGGCCACCGGCTGGCGGGCCCCGAGGGGATCGACGCGGCGCTGAAGAACAACAACGTGTTGGCCCTGGTGGCCCCCAGCGGCAACCCGGCCTGGCCGATCGACTACGTCAACGGCGATCACTTCACGGGCTCCAGCACCTACCCGTCGGCGGTGACGGGGTATCCGATCGTCAACGTGCCCATGGGCTTCGTCTTCGACCTGCTGCCGGTGGGGATCAGCTTCCTGGGCACGGCCTACAGCGAGCCGACGCTGATCAAGCTGGCCTACGCCTACGAGCAGGCCACCCATCACCGGCGGACGCCGAAGTTCATCCCCACCTTCCCGCTCCCGGTGGGTCAGGGCCCGTTCAAGGGCTCCGAGCTGTCCGCCGCGGACCGCCTCGAAAGGTCGATGGACCGCCTGAAGATCAGCTCGGGCCTCCGTTCGCTCATCCGCAACATCTGACGATCTCCGGCCGGCGCGGGCTGATCCCCGCGCCGGCCCCGTTCAGACGTCCAGCTTCGAGGCGACGGGCACGGCGGCCTGCGCGGCCGGGCCGGGCCCCGCCGACCGCACCAGCCGGACGGCCGCTCCGTCCTGCCCAGCGATCGGGACTTCCGTCAGCCGCGTGCCGTCCGGCCCCGGCAGCACGCCCACGGCGCGGTTGCGCCCCTCCCGCTTCGCCAGGTAGAGGGCCTGGTCGGCCAGGCTCATCACCTGCTCGTGATGGACCGCGTCGGGGCTCTCGGGCCGCCACGGGTAGGGGGCCCAGCCGACCGAGCAGGTCGCGGCGAGCGAAGCGCCCGAGGACAGCGCGAACGGCTTGCCGCCCACCACCTGCAGGAGCCGCTCCGCCAGCACCTCGCCCGACCGGCGGTCGGCCCAGCGGCTGACGACCAGGAACTCCTCGCCGCCCCAGCGGAGCACCGCGTCGGTGTTGCGGGCGGCCTCGCGCAGGCGGACCGCGACCTCCACCAGCACCTCGTCCCCTCCGGCGTGGCCGGCGCGGTCGTTGAGCTGCTTGAAGTGGTCGATGTCGAGGAAATAGAAGATCAGGTCGGAATTGCGCTCCCTGGGGGCCGCCGTGCCGAGGGCGTTGCGCACCGCCTGGCGCAGGTCCGGCTCGAGGCTCACCGCCAGGAACCGGCGGTTGCTCAAGCCGGTCAGCGGATCGGTGAGCGAGGCGAGCTCGAGCCGGCGGTTGGCCGCGGCCAGCTCGCGGGTGCGCTCGGCCACCTCCGTCTCCAGGATCGCGGCCCGGCGGGCGAGCGACCGCATGTGGCTGGCGCCATAGCCGAGCCCCATGAGCGCCAGGGCGTAGAGGGTGAGCGCCCAGCCGGTGAGCCACGGGGCCGGCCGGATGCTGAACGGGATCTCGATGGGGCCGGAGACGGTCCCCTCGCCGTCCATGCCCCAGACGCGGAAGGTGTA
>QHVW01000935.1:0-7009 GCA_003223675.1 Acidobacteriota bacterium | reverse complement strand
GGCGGAGCGGGATCGAGGATCGCTGCGCCTCCGGCCGCGCCGCCCCAGACGCGGCCGAGATGATCCACGAACGCGGCGTTGAAATTCATTCCGGGCAGGCCGTCCCCCAGCTCGAAGAGCTCCACCCGGGCGGCGTCGAGGCCGCGGCCGGGCGGCACCGTGACGCGGCTCACCCCCCAGTCGGTGAGCAGGTAGACGCGCCCCCAGGCGTCGGTCTGGATGCGGCCGACCTGCGCCTGCGGGATAGCGGGCCGGGTCTTGTCGGTGAGCGCCTCACATGCTTTCCCGGGGCGCCCCTGCCCGTCGAGCGCCAGGCGGGCCGCGCCTCGCAGGGTGCCGATCCAGAGCCAGCCCCCCTCGGGGCCGGCCACCGGGTGCACCGCGGAGACCGCGGAGTCGGGGAGGCAGGGGACGGCGACCTTCTCCCACGCTCCGTCCTGGAACCGGGCCAGCCCGTGCTCGGTGCCGGCCCAGAGGATCGAGCCGCCGTCCGGCGCCGGAGAGCGCGCCAGCCCGTGCGACGGGTTACCCGGCAGGCTGGAGCTCCCGGGGCGGAACACCGTCCAGGTCCCGCGCTCGTAGCGCGCCAGGCCCCAGTTCGTGCTGGCCCAGAGGGCCGTCCCCCGGGGACCCGGCACGGCGAGCAGGGCCGTCACCCAGTCGTACGGCAGCGGCGAGCTGCGGGAGGTGAAGCTGGTCCAGGCCCCGCGGGCGAAGCGGTGGAGGCCGTTCGTGGTCCCGATCCAGAAGACCGGGGTACCGTCCTCGTCCGGAGCCACCAGGGCGCTGAACACCAGGTCGGATTCGCCGACTGCCGGCGTGACGTAGCGTTCCCAGCCGCGCGGCGTCCGTCGGACCATGCCGCCGACCGTGCCGATCCAATAGGTGTGCAGGCCGTCCGGGAACGTCACCTCGCCGGCGCCGATGACGAGGTCGTTCGGCAGCCCGAGGCGTGAGTCGACGGCGGTCCAGTGCTCGCGCTCCAGGCGGGCGAGGCCGGCGGGCGTCTCCACCCAGAGGGTCGGCTCCCGCCCTTCCTCGTTCGGCGTCAGCAGCAGGTTGTAGACCACGTTCGCCGGCAGCCCGGAGCGGGTGTCGTACAGCTTCCAGCGGCCGTCCTCCTCGAAGCGGATGAGGCCGGCGCGGAAGCTGCCCGCCCAGACGACCGGCCGCCCTGCCGGCGAACGGCTCGCCGCCAGCTTGACCACCGGGCCGGCGGGGAAGCCCGACCGCGCGTCGTAGCGGGTCCAGGCCCCCCGGCGCAGACGGGCCACGCCGCCTTCGGTGGCCACCCAGAGCGACCGCTCCCCCTCCGGCGAGACGGTCTCCACCAGCGCGCGGACCGAGAGGTCGGGCAGCACGGCCGGGTCCGCGAAGCGGGGGGAGAGCGCGGGCGTGGGTCCGTCGACGCCGTCGAGGCGCAGGAGCCCGCGACTGGTGCCGATCCAGAGCGCCGGCCGGCCGGCCTCCGTGCGCGTCGCGGCGAGGCTGCGCACGTTGGTCCCCCGCAGCCTCCTCTCCTCTTCGCAGCGGCCCTCCCGGCAGCGCGCGAGGCCGCCGGTAGTCCCCACCCATACCGTCCCCGGGCTCCCTTCCACCAGCGAGCCCACCCGCCCGGCCGGCAGGCCGGAGCCCGGCGCGATGCGGGCCCAGACGCCGTTCCGGAGCCGCAGGAGGCCGCCCTCCAGACGGCCGAGCCAGAGACTGCCGTCGCTCGCCGCGAGCATCGACCAGCACTGCACCGGCCCGGCCTCCCCGGGGACCTCCACCTTCTCCCACGACCGGCCGTTGTAGCGCACCGGTCCGTCCGCCCAGACGTACCCCTGGGAGTCCTGGGCGAGGGCCGGATTGGCCGTCCTGACGCCGTCGCGCCAGGTGAACAGGCGCCACGGGAGCCAGCGGTCGGGATCGGTGGGAATCTGAGGCGGCCCGGCCTGGACGACCGGCGGCACGGCGCCGAACGGCGACGCAGCGGCCCCTCCCTGCACGGGAATCAGGGCGGCGGCGAAGGCCAGCAGGAGAGGCAGAGCCCGGGCTTGCATCGGAGAATCAACCGATTATTGTAGCCCGGATATCTCCAATCTCCTAAAGGAGCAACTTTGCTGCGTTTTCTTAATCGAGGCCCCCCGGAAACGGTGCCCCATCACCCTGCGAGGCGAGCTGCCCGCGCGCCACGAGCACCATCAGGATCCCCGCCGTGATCGCCACGTCGGCGACGTTGAAGATGCCGGTGTGGAGCCCGCCCACCCCGAGGCTGACGAAGTCGATCACCCGCCCCTCGTTGAGCAGGCGGTCGAGCCAGTTGCCGAGGCCGCCGGCCAGGAAGAGCGAGAAGCCGATCCGTTGCCAGGTGCTCAAGGTGCGCGTGCGCAGCAGGAAGGCGAGGAGGGCGAGCTGGGTGGCGCCCACCAGCACCACGCCCAGGAGGAAGCGGAGGCCGGCCGGCAACTCCGCCCCCAGGCTGAGGAAGGCGCCGGGGTTCTCGGTGTACTGGAGACGCACGGCGCCGTCGAGCAGCAGGAGGGGGGGCGACGAGGCGAGCGCCCCCTTGGCGATCGCCTTGACGGCCTGATCGCAGCCGACACAGCAGAGGAGGACCAGGAGGACCAGAGGGAGCGGCAGGTACTTCTTCATCGGGTAAAATTCCGCGGAGCGCTTATACCCGATGAATTGTACCCGATGTGAGGCCCCGACTCTACGCCTTTTCGGCGATCCCCTTCAGGTTGGCGAGACCGGTCTCGAATTCCTTGCCGATCATGGTGTCCATGTTCATGAACACGCTCATCACCTTGCTGAGATAGCGGTTGGGGCCGTACATGGCCCAGGTGACGTCGGTGGCGTTGCCCCGGGGCGCCAGCGTGAGCTCGGCGGTGTTGTGCCCCTCGAACGGCCGGAGGAAATCGAGCTTGATGGTGACCTTCTCGGGGGTGACGTCCAGGATCTCCATCCGCCCCGCGCCCACCTGGCTGTTGCCGTCCCACTCGTAGACGGCCCCCCTGCCGCTGGCCGCGCCGCTGTAGGTCTTCTTCATCGCGGGGTCCTTCTCGAACGGATTCCACGCGCTCCAGGCGTGGAGGTCGCTGATCAGCGGCAGGATCCTCTCCGGCGGTGCCTGGATGCTCGCCGTGCGCTGGACGCGGAACGAGTCGGGTTTGGTCGCGGCGAAGGCGAGCACCGCGGCGATCAGGACGACAATGGCGATGCCGATGATCTTGAGCATGGCGTTTCCTCCGTCTCTCCTCGGTTTGGGCTTACTGCCGCGCGGCGACCTGGGCGCGCAGGCGCTCTTCCTGCTCCCGCAGCTCGGGGGTGAATTCGGCGCCGAAGTCCTCGGCCTCGAAGATCTGGCGGACCTCGATCTCCTCGTCCTGGAACGGGGCGCGCTTGAGCCACTCGATCGCCTCGTCCTTCGACTCCACCCGCCAGATCCAGTAGCCGGCGACCAGCTCCTTGGTCTCGGCGAAGGGGCCGTCGACCACCGTCGGCTTGCCGCCCGAGAACTTGACGCGCGCCCCCTTGGAGCTCGGCTGCAGCCCGTCGGCCGCCAGCATGACACCGGCGTTGACCAGCTCCTCGTTGAACTTGCCCATCGCGGTGAGAAGCTCTTGACTGGGCATCACGCCCGCCTCGGAATCCTTGTTGGCCTTGACCAGGATCATGAATCGCATTGGTGTCTCCTTTCGTTTCGGTTTGGGTGCCGGGGCTGCTCAGCCCCGGCTTCACTGAGTAGTCGAACGGAGGAGGACGAAATCGACAGGGCCGGCTCGTTTCGCTTACTTTTTTTCGGGCAGCCCCGGGAGCTCGATCACCGGCCGGATCTCGACCGTGCCCCGGCTGGCCATGGGGATCCGCGAGGCGACGTCGATCGCCTCGTCGAGATCCCCGGCCTCGATCATGAAAAAGCCGCCCAGTTGCTCGCGCGTCTCCGCGAACGGGCCGTCGGTGATCAGCCGCTTGCCGCCCCGGATCTGGATGCTGGTCGCCATCGGCGTCGGGAAGAGCGGAGCGGTGGCGAGGAACTGTCCGGCGACGTGGAGCTGGTGCGCGAGCTGGGTGGAATCCCGGTAGCACTGGTCCCGCTCGCCCGGGGTGAGGGCGTTCTCGTCGCCGTAGATGAGAAGCATGTAGCGCATGGTGTGCCTCTTTCAAGCGCCTAAAGGACCTAAACGACCTAAAGGACAAAACAACTTCTCGTCCTTTTTGTCCTTTAGGTCGTTTAGGTCCTTTAGGTCCTTGTTTCCTCTACCCCCCTGCCAAAGCCCCGATAATCATAAAAGGCTCCGCCCCCGCCGCCACCGCGCCCGGCAGCGGAGCGTCCGGCGGCTCGTGGGAGACATCCTCCTCGCAGGCGAAGAAGCGCAGGAACGGCCGGCGGCTCTGCGTCTGGTGATCGCGGACCGTGCCGCGCAGCACCGGATAGCGGGCCTCCAGGGCGTCGAGCACGGAGCGCTGCGTCACCGGACCCTCCACCGCCAGCTCCACCTCCTCGCCGGTGCCGGCCAGGGTGCGCAGATGGACCGGGAGCGTGACTCGGATCATGGCAGTGTCTGGACCTCCACGGAAAGCACGGCCGGCAGGTCGTGCACGATCGCGTCCCAGGTGTCGCCGCCGTCGCGGGACCCGTACACCTGGCCGCCGGTGGTGCCGAAGTAGATGCCGCACTCGTCCAGCGAGTCGACGGCCATGGCGTCGCGCAGCACGTTCACGTAGCAGTCGCTCTGCGGCAGCCCCTGGGTGAGCGGCTCCCACTCCTCGCCGCCCGTGCGGCTGCGGTAGACCCGCAGCTTCCCCTCAGGTGGATAGTGCTCGGAATCGCTCTTGATGGGAACCACGTAGACCGTCTCCGGCTCGTGCGCGTGCACGGCGATCGGGAACCCGAAATCGCTCGGCAGGTTGCCGCTGATCTCGCGCCAGGAGTCGCCGGCGTCGTCGCTGCGCATCACGTCCCAGTGCTTCTGCATGAACAGCGTGTCGGGCCGCGCCGGGTGCATGGCGATGCGGTGGACGCAGTGGCCCACCTCGGCGTCCGGGTCGGGCAGGGTATAGGGGGACTGCAGGCCCTGGTTGATCGGCTTCCAGGTCTGGCCGCCGTCGTCGGTGCGGAAAGCGCCCGCGGCCGAGATGGCGATGTACATCCGCTCCGGATTGGTCGGATCGAGCACGATCGTGTGCAGGCACATGCCGCCGGCGCCCGGCTGCCAGAGGTGCCCCTTGCCGTGATTGCGCAGCCCGGGGAGCTCGTGCCAGGTCGCCGCGCCGTCCGTGGTGCGGAACATCGCCGCATCCTCGATGCCGGCGTAGACGGTGTCCGGATCGGTGAGCGAGGGCTCGAGATGCCAGACCCGCTTGAACTCCCAGGGGTGCTGCGTGCCGTCATACCACTGGTGCGTGCCGGGGGTTCCATCGTAGACGAAGTCCTTCCCGGCCGCCGTCCACGTCTTGCCGCCGTCGTCCGAGCGCTGGATGATCTGCCCGAACCAGCCGGAGGACTGCGACGCGTAGATGCGGTTCGGGTCCACAGGGGACCCCTTGACGTGGTAGATCTCCCAGCCGCCGAAGTGGGGGCCGCTGACCTCCCACGTCTCGCGTTTGCCGTCCGACGTGAGGACGAACGCTCCTTTGCGTGTGCCAACCAGGACTCGTGCTCCGCTCATCCGTGCTCCTTTCCGCGGGTTTCCCGGGATGCCCGCCGGCGGGCATCCTCAGAGGGTAGTCGAACGGCCCGGCGTCAAATCGACAACCGGACGGAATCTTTTTCGCTCCAGGTGGGGTCGAGCTCGCGGATGCGCCCTTCCAGGAACCGGCGCTCGGTCTCCTGCCGGGCCAGCGAGAGCGCCTGCCGGTAGGCCTCGGCGGCCTCGGCGGTCCGCCCCAGCCGGCGGAGGAGATCGGCCCGCGCGGAGTGCGCGAGGTGGTAGTCCGCCAGCTCGCCGCGCGCCAGGATGGCGTCCACCAGGGCCAGGCCCGCCGCCGGCCCGTCCCGCATCGCCACCGCCACGGCGCGGTTGAGCTCGACCACGGGGGAGGGCACCATCCGCGCCAGCAGGTCGTAGAGGCCGACGATCTGCCCCCAGTCGGTGGCGGCGGCGCTGGGAGCGGCCGCGTGCACGGCCGAGATCGCCGCCTGGAGGGTATAGGGGCCGAATTGGCGCGTCGCGAGGGCCCGCTCCACCAGCGCCCGCCCCTCCGCGATCTGCCCCTGATTCCAGCGCGAGCGGTCCTGGTCCTCCAGGAGCACCAGCTCGCCAGTCGGCGAGGTCCGCGCCACGCGCCGCGACTCGTGGAGCAACATCAGGGCGAGAAGGCCGACCACCTCCGGCTCCGGCAGCAGCTCCATCAGCAGGCGCCCGAGGCGGATCGCCTCGCCCGAGAGGTCGGCCCGCGTCAGCGACTCCCCCGAGGAGGCCGAGTACCCTTCGTTGAATACCAGGTAGATCACCTGGAGCACGGTCTCCAGCCGTTCCGGGATCTCGGCCTTGGACGGCACCCGGTAGGGGATGCGCGCGTCGCGGATCTTCGCCTTGGCGCGCACGATCCGCTGCGCCACGGTGGTGGGGGAGAGGAGGAAGGCGCGCGCCACCTCGTCGGTGGTGAGCCCGCAGATCTCGCGCAGGGTCAGGGCCACCCGGGCGTCGGCCGGCAGGGCGGGGTGGCAGCAGGTGAAGATCAGCCGGAGCTGGTCGTCCTCCATGTGCCGCTCGTCCCACTCGGTGGGGTCCTGCGTGGCGGCGTCGATCCGCTCCGCGTGGTTCTCCGGCAGCCCCTCGAACCGGGCGCTGCGGCGCAGGGCGTCGATCGCCTTGAAGCGGCCGGCCGAGACCAGCCACGCACGGGGGTTGGCCGGCACGCCTTCGCGCGACCACTGCTCCAGCGCCGCCGTAAAGGCCTGGTGCAGAGCGTCCTCCGCGAGATCGAAGTCGCCCAGCAGGCGGATCAGGGTGGCGAGGATGCGGCGGGACTCCGTGCGGTAGACGGCGTCCAGGGTGTCTTGGATGGGGGGGGTAGGGTG
>QHVW01000979.1 GCA_003223675.1 Acidobacteriota bacterium | reverse complement strand
AGCACCACGACGCCGATCAGCAGGACGATGAACAGGGGGGGGTGCGTGGGCAGCGTCCCGGGGCTCACCGGCACCAGCTTCTTCTTCGCCAGCGAGCCGGCGAGCGCCAGGGTAGGGATGGCCAGCCAGAAGCGCGAGAAGAGCATCGCGATGGCGCCCGTGGTGTTGTAGAACGGCGTGTTGGCCGAGATCCCTCCGAAGGCGCTGCCGTTGTTATTGCCCATGGAGGTGAAGGCGTAGAGCACCTCGCTGAAGCCGTGCGCGCCCGGGTTGGACATCCCCTTGAGCCCCGGCTGAACCACCACCGCGACGGCGGTGAAGAGCAGCACGATGAGCGGCATGATGAGGACCACGAGCGAGGCCATCTTGATCTCGTACGACTCGATTTTTTTACCCAGATACTCCGGCGTGCGGCCGACCATCAGGCCGGCGATGAACACGGCCACGATGACGAAGATCAGCATGCCGTAGAGCCCCGAGCCGACGCCGCCGAAAATGGTTTCGGAGAACTGCATCAGGAACAGCGGCACCAGGCCGCCGAGCGGCGTGAAGGAGTCGTGCATGGCATTGACCGAGCCATTCGAGGCCGCTGTGGTGGTCGCCGCCCAGAGGGCGGAATTGGCGATGCCGTAGCGCGCCTCCTTCCCCTCCATGTTGCCGCCAGGCTGCGACGCGGTCGCCGCCTGATCGACTCCCAGCCGGTCGAAGGCCGGATTGCCCTGTTGCTCCTGGCTGTAGCACAGCAGGAGCAGCGGCAGCAGGACGATCGTCATGGCGGCGAGCACCGCCCAGCCCTGGCGGGTGTCCCCCACCATGCGGCCGAAGGTGCAGCAGAGGGCGGCCGGGATCAACAGGATCGAAAGCATCTCGAGGAAATTCGAGAACGGCGTCGGATTCTCGAACGGATGCGCGGAGTTGGCGTTATAGAAGCCGCCGCCGTTGGTGCCGATCTGCTTGATGGCGATCTGCGAGGCCACGGGCCCCACGGCCAGGGTCTGGACGGTCGCGGGATTCTCGACGAGCGGCACGGTCCGATACGACGAGAAGGTCTGCACCACGCCCTGCGAGACGAGGACGAGCGCCAGCACGAGCGCCAGCGGCAGCAGGATGTAGAGATGAGTCCGCACGAGGTCGACCCAGAAGTTGCCGAGGGTCTTCGAGCTCCTGCGCGCGAGGCCGCGGATGAAGGCGACCAGCACCGCCATGCCCGCCGCCGCCGAGCCGAAGTTGTGGACGGCCAGGCCCGCCATCTGCGTGAGATAGCTCATCGTGGACTCGCCGCCATACCCCTGCCAGTTGGTGTTGGTGGTGAAGCTGGCGGCGGTGTTGAACTACGAGTCGGTCGTGACCGCGCCGAGCTTCTCGGGGTTCAGCGGCAGCCACTGCTGCAGGCGCTGTTGCAGGTACAGGACGAGGAGACTCACCACGCCGAACAGCAGCAGGGCGAAGGCGTAACCCTTCCAATCCATCTCCTCCTCGGGCCGCACGCCGCAGAGGCGATAGATCAGCCGCTCGCCCCACAGCGACTTGGCCTCGTAGACCCGCGCCATCCAGGCGCCGAGCGGTTGAACGAGCGCCAGCAGGACGGCGAAGTAGAAGGCGATCTGAAGCAAACCGTTAGTCGTCATTAGAAGCGCTCCGGTTTGAGTAAAGCGACGAACAGATAGACGATCAGGAAAAGCGTCACCAGCAGGCCGAGGACATAGATGCCGTTCATTTCGATTCCTCCAGGCTCCCGCAGGCGCGCACGAACCACCACGACAGCGCGAAGAAGCCGAGGGTCAGAGCGATGAATGCGACGTCCATGGAAACGCCTCCTTTAGAAGCGGACCGCGATGGAGGAAGATAAAAAACATTTCTAAAGATTGGCGGACGCCGGGAGCGTGAACCAGAAGACCGCGCCCTTTCCCTCCTCGCCTTCGCAGCGGATCTCGCCGCCGTGGGACTGCACGATGCCTCTCGCGGCGGCGAGGCCGAGCCCGACGCTGCCGAGGTCCTGGGTCCCCGGAACCTGATAGAAGGGCTC
>QHVW01000934.1 GCA_003223675.1 Acidobacteriota bacterium | reverse complement strand
CGATGTAGAGCATGCGCAGGGGGAGCTCGGCCGGGCGAGGGGTGGTCTTCTCCGGCGTCTCCAACTGCCGGCGCACCGAGACGCGCTGCGCGAGGCTGCCCGCGTCATCGACCATGAGCTCCCACGGCAATCGCAGCAGATCCGGGTCCTGGGTGGCGAGGGTCAGCTCGCGCGGCTCCGGACCGGCGAGGAGCTCCTTCAGGAGCGCACGGTTCTCCGGAGCCGTGAACAGGGCATCGTGCAGCCTGAGGCCCCAGCGATCGAGATTCCGTTCGATGCGCTGCGCCCGCACCACCGCACCGCCATCGGGCAGGTCCATGTACTCTTCGAGATACCAGCGCAGATCGTCGTAATCGCTCTCATCGAGGAACGGCGTGAACGGGACCTCGACGCCCAGGCGGTTGCCCTCGGCATCGGCGAGGTGAGCGAGATAGCCGGGGTCCGCGGGGGTGAAAAGGATGCGGAGGTCTTTCATGGGGCTTCGCGTTCGCGCTGCTGCCGCTCCTGCTCCAACAGAGAGGCGGCTGAATCTCCGAGGTCGGTGGCGGTCCGTTGCGAAAGCTTGTCGTGCCATTCGTAGCGTGTCATCTCGCGTTCCATGGCTTCGATCGCGATGTCACTGATCGTACGATGATGCTTCCGCGCATAATGCCGCAGGCGTTGGAGAAGAGCGTCAGGCAGGTTCTTTACCTGGAGGTTTGCCATAGCACAATCATGGCATGCTTCGGGCACGCTGTCGTCGCTGCGCTCATGGGAATGTGGCCCATTGAACCGCGGGTACGTCTCGACGCGAGTGGCCGGCCCGTTGGGCCGGTAGGTAGATCGTGGGAGCGCCGATGTCCCGGCAGGATGTGTATACCGGTATGGACTTCAATCCCGGGCGGTGAAGCCGCGTTTCTCTATCACTCAGGCCCTTTCCACCCCCGCGCAAGCTGATCCACCCGCTTGAGCATCGCAGGAACCCGATAGGGCCCATGCATCCTCTCCACCCAACCCGCCGCCTCCTCCCCGCTGACTCCCGCCGCGGTGACGTACAGCGGCGACCGGCTATCCCCACGGTAGACCGGGACCGCGTCCGTGGCTCCCACGAACCGTGACTTGGCCACGCCGACCACCACCGTCCGCTCGCCCAGGGCACGGTACAGGTGGGCTCCCAGACCGGGCCGGCCCGATCCGAGCCAGACGTACCCATCCACCACGACCACGTCGACGGCCGGACCGCGCTCCAGCACCGCGAGCACACAGGGGAGCTCGCGGCGGTAAAACTCGCCGGGCTGGTAGGGAGCAATCTCGTCGAGCGTGGTCACCACCTCCACCTCGGGCTCGAAGGCCGCCCATCCCCGAAACCAGACGCCCGCGGCGACGGCGACCGTCTCCCGGTAGTCGACGTCGACGCAGACCACCAGAGCGTCAGAGGCCGAGCTCGTCATCACACCCTCCTCATGGCGCGGTCTACCGGATTTTGGGCACCCATAGAAATAGAGGTACCGCAGATCCTGAAAGGAGGCCTCCCATGCGCAAATTCAAGCTCCCGCTGCTGCTCCTGGTCCTGGCTCTCTCGTTCGCGGCGCTGCCGGTCCCGACAGCCTCGGCCGGTCCCGAGTGCTTGTGCGAGATCCTCTGCTGGGACAACGGCTTCCAGCTCTGTTATCAGGACGAATGCTGCCATCTCTACTGCTGCGACAAGAGCGATCCCACCTGCTGGGTTCCCTGCTAGTGATACTTGAGAAAGGAGAAATCCCGATGCGTACACGTTGGATGTTGGTAGCCGCGATCCTGATCCTGGCGTCGATCCCCGGCACGATAGGCCTCGCCGAGGAGGCTGGCTGCAACCCGGCCACCGCGGTCGCCGCCGTACCGAGCGTCGCGGCGAACGCGCCCGCTCCTACGGCCCTGCCGGACTGGGCCAACCTTCCCACCCAGACCCCGGCGCCGCAGACGCCGCAAGGGGTCGACAAGCCGACCTTCCTCATCAATAACTGCAGCAATTGCACAGCCTCGCCGCGGTGCAGAACCCTTCATAGCTGCGTGCTGCTGGGCTGCTGCTGAGCTCTCAGAACGAGGCGCGCGCGTCAAGGCCTCGCGCGCGCCTCGGCCTCCGCCAGCCAGCCGCGGCGGAGCTGATCGGCCGGGACGTTCGAGAGATAGGGCTTGAGATCGAGCACCGGCGTGCCGTCGAGCATGTCGACGCCGCGGACGTGAAGGACCCTCCCTTCGCGCCGCAGGAGCTCGACGACCGTCAGCGCCAGCGGATTCGGCCGGCGCGGCGAGCGGGTGGCGGTATAGGGAGAGTGAATGGTGCCGATCGGGTGGAAGGTGAAGGTCTGTGGCTCCATGGCAGAAGGGAGACTATCTCAAGGGCGGCCCCTCAGCCCGCTCAAAGCCAACAACCTGCAAAGCTCTGGCACGGGGAGAGCCGCTGCGTTGGAGTGCTGGTAGACTGGAGCTGCCATGAAACCAACCGAGTTGGAGAACGAAGTGTTGAAGCTGGACCCACCCTCCCGCGCCCGGCTCGCGGAAGCTCTCTTGCGGAGCCTGGACGAGTTGTCTGAGGAGGAGGTCGAGGCCTTGTGGCTCGACGAGGCGGAGCGTCGCGAGCGGGCGTGGGATGCGGGCGAGGTCGAGGGAATCCCGGCCGAGCAGGTGATGCGCGAGTTGAGGTCACGCTCCGAGTGACACGGACCCTCTCGTTCAACCAACAGGCGCGTAGCGAAGCTCAGGAGGCTGCCAACTACTATGGGTTGGAGTCCCCCGCCCTTCGGACCGTCTTCCTGGATGCGATGGATGCAGCGCTCGCCCAGCTTCTTGCCTATCCCGAAGCGGCGCCAGTTGTCCGTGGAACCGTCCGGCGCAAGCTCCTTCGCCGCTTCCCCCTATAGTCTTCTCTATACGCTTCGCCCCGGCGAGATCCGTATCCTCGCGGTGATGCATCAGAGCCGTCGTCCTTTCTACTGGTGGGGGCGCACCTGATCGAGCCTTGCCTCTCCCGGAGCACATCCGATGAGAGGCGCTGCCGGTTCGCTCTGCTCCAGGAAGAGTGGCAAAGGCCCGTCAACCCCGGTCACGCTCTGCAATCAGGGCGCGCAGACGGGCGAGCTCGGCCTCGGCCTCGTCAGCTCTCCGGCGCTCGGCCTCGGCCTCGGTTGGAATCAGGCTGCCGTCCGGGTGGAAGAGCCGGACCCAGTCGTCCTGCTTCCCTTCGATTTCGCCGTGCCAGAGGCCGACGAAGGCTCCGAGCTGCTCGCTCCAGAGCCGTCCGTGCTCATCGGGCTGGATCGGCTGGTAGAAGCGGCCGGCAAGACTCAGCCCTTCGAGCTTGCGGGTCTCGTGCTCGTACATGAAGTATTCCGCCGTGCGGAAGACACGGGCATAGAGGTCCCGCTTCTCGGTGCGGTCCTTCTTCGCGGTGGAGGGGGAGAGCATCTCGAAGACGACGTCCGGCAGGCGTCCGCCCTCTTCCCAGGCGATCCAGGCCTCGCGCTTGCGGCCCGGGTCGACGCCGCCCACCCAGAAGACGTCCGGGCCGCGAAAGGTCCGCCATGGCAGTCCCTTCGCCATCTCTTCCGCGACCTCCCGTGCCTGCTCCACGGAGTAGTAGACGAAGATGTTCGCGCCGGCAAAGAAGTCGGTCCGGCCCTGCTCCGCCATGGCTTGGCGGAGCAGATGCCGCAGAAGGGGCAATTCCCGAGTGTGCCAGTCGGTCTCCAAAGGCTCTCCGTCGTCGTAGACAAGCTCGAAGGGCAGGGGCGCGAAGGCCGCGGCGGCCGGCTGGCTCATGGCGTTCTCCCTTGCGGAGTCGTTCCTTGCCAGGATCTTATTCCGCATCGAGGGTAAATGGAAGGGGGGGATCGGCTCCCGATCCTCCTCTCGGACGACAGGATAGCATGGCCACCGGCAAGGCGGCCCGGGCAAGAAGCTTGGCTTGAAGGCCGGCGGGGACGCCGGCGGTCCCAGGGGGTCGCTTGCGCTCCTTTGCGCTCGCATCTACAATCGCGCACACCATGACACAAGCTGAATACGAGCACAGCAAGCAGCGCCTCGAAGAGCAGCGCCGGGCCGGCGTCGAGCTGGTGGAGAGAGCCTGCGAGGCCCAGATGCGGGCCCTGGAGCTGGTCTGGATGCTCCAGGGCGGAACGGGAGCGGCGGCTCTACCGGCCGGGGTTGTGGCCGCGGCTCCGGCCCCTCCGGCGCCAGCCCCTCCCCCGGAGCAGCGCCGGCGAGGGCCCGAGGTGGAGAAGGACGTCGAGGTGCGGTTTTCGGATCTGCCGGAGAGCTTCACGCGCCGGGATGTCTGCCGGGTGCTCGGTTATGAGCCGGACCGCGGCGTCCTCCACAGGGTTCTGAAGAAGCTCTTAACGGATGGGCTCACTCGCATCGAGGACAAAGGCGACGGCCAGAGGCCGGCGAGGTACCGCAAGACCGGCGGCGCGCATTCGCCGGCCTCCGCGTGAGGGCCGGGAGCCTGGCGAGAACGTCCGCCGCCCGCCGCCGGACGTTCGCTCCGGTTTTTCGATCGCCGAGCGAGGTCATCGCGCCTCCTCGCCCGCGATTTCGGGCGTTCGCCGTGCTTCGCGGTGTGATCGCGAGCCTTTCCGGGCCGTCCAGGCCGGCTTTCGACTCATTCGCTCCGGATCGAAATTCATTCGCCGCGCGGAGCCGCTCATTCGCTCCGGCGGGCGAATGAGCGCCAGAGCGGAACGAATGATTCGCTCCTCGAGGCCGCACACAAACCTCGTCGGGCGAATGAACGGAAGAGGGCCCGCGCTCATTCGCCCGCCGGAGCGAATGAGCCCAGCGCGCGGGCCAATGCACGGCAAGCCGGAACGAATGAGCGAAAATCCAGGGCGAATGGTTCGTTCCGCGGAGCGAATCTACGCGCGACGGAAAGTCTCCTGGAACCGCCGCACCGCGTTGCCGCTGCCGCAGATGTAGACGGCGTCGGACGGCTGGAAGCGGAAGCCGGGACCGAATTCTACCAGAACCTCGTCTCCCCGCTCGACCGCGACCACGGAGCAGCCGGTGCGCTCGCGGATGCCGAGGCCCGCGGGATGGCGGCCGGCGAGGCCGTCGGGCGCGATCTTCAGGATCTTGAGCTGCGGATCGACGGCGACCGCCTCCTGACCGAGCAGCTTCTGGGCCAGCATCTGCCCCGAGACCTGGCTGATCGAGAGGGCGAAGTCGGCGCCCGCGCGGTGGATGCGCTCCACGTTCTCCGCCTCGTTGACGCGGGCGATCACCGGCACCCCGGGGGCCAGGTCCTTGAGGATCACGGTCGCGAAGAGGGTGGCGCTGTCGGTGTCGAGGGCGAGGATCACGGCCTGGGCGTCCTTCGCGCCGGCCGCCTCCATCAGCCGCGCGTCGAGGACGTTGCCCACCAGATCGACCTCCGGGCCGGGGTGGCGGTCGATCAGCTTGACCTCCTCCCCCACCGCCTTGAGCAGCTCCACCACCTTGCGCCCCACCTCGCCGCCGCCGCCCACCACGAACGGCCCCTCCCGCCGCAGGGTGACCGCGCCGCCCGCGAGGTCGTGCAGCCGGTCGACGCTCCGCGGGCTCCCCACGACGACCAGGATGCCATCCGGCTCCAGGCGGAGCTCCGAGCCGCTGGAGACCACCAGCTCGCCCCTCACCCACTGGCCGACCACGATGGCGCCGGTGCGGGTGCCGATCGCGGTCTCATCGAGGGTGTGGCCGGCGAGCGGGCTCTCGGGGCTCACCCGCACCTCGGCCACCTCCAGGTTGCGCCCGAGCTGCTGGATGCCGCCCACGCGCGGATTGATGCGCTTGGAGGCGCGGGCGGCGAGCGCCGCGCCCAGGATGTGGCGGGGGGTGAAGACGGCCGTGGCGCCGGCGAGCATCATGGGCCGGCGGTGGAAGGGGTCCTCGACCAGCGCCAGGAGGGTCCCGCGGTAGCCGGGCTGGCGGGCCGAGAGGCTGAGCGCGGCGTTCTCGTCGTCGGTGCCGTTGGCGATGATCGCCCGCGCGCTCCCCAGCCGGGCCGACTGCAGCGCCCCCTCACCCAAGGCCCGGTGGACCACCCGCACCCCGCGCTCGAAGAGGCGGCGGGCGGTGGCGTCGTCCTCCTCCAGGACCAGGGTGGGCACGCCGGCTCCGTCCAGCTCCTCCAGCAGGCTCTCGACCGCCGGGCCGTAGCGGTAGATCACCGCGTGACCGTGGAGGTCCTTGGGCACGTCCTGCGGCAGGCGGGTCTCGAAGCGCTCCTCCAGGAAGGGGATGAGGTAGATCGGAAAGATCAGGAAGACCAGGAGGACGCCGAGGAACTGGACCGCCACCACCAGCAGCACCATCAGCGGATGGCGCCACGAGGAGTCCGCGCCGTAGCCGGTGGTGGTCAGCGTTTCGGACGCCCACTCCAGGCTCTGCCAGAAGTCGCGGTGCTTGCCTTCGAGGGCCGCCATCCCCCACATGTAGAGGAAGGTCGAGGACAGCACCGTGAGGATCAGGCCGAGGGCCAGGACGGCGAGGCGGCGCCGGGAGCGGGTCACGGGGGTATTCTACGGCCCGCCCGGGCCTCAGTACGGCATGTCCTCCTCGTCCAGCCCGAAATGGTGTCCGAGCTCGTGGACCACCGTGTCGCGGATCTCGCGGATGACCTGGCGGCGGGTCTCGCAGTGGCGCTGCGCTCGTCGAGGGGAATCCCCTGGTAGAGGCCGAACAGCTCTTCGTCCGGCTCCATCCCCAGGGCCTCGAGGTCCTCGGGGTCCGGCTCCTCCTCGACCATTACGGCCACGTTCTCCAGCAGGTCGGCGAATTCCTCGGGCAGGCCGTCCAGGGCTTTCTCGACCAGCGACTCGAACTCTTCCGGCGGGATGCGCACCATGAGAGATAGATTACCAAGGTGCCCTCGATCCGCAGGAATCCGCTCGCGGCCGTGCTGCTGCTCGCCGCGCTCCACATGCTGACGTTCGACCGCGGCCTGGGGGGCGACGGCTGGGCGGGGTTCGCGACGCTCGAATCGCTCGCGGACGACGGCGATCCCTGGGTGGAGAACCAGACCCGAGGGGTAATGAACGGGCTGGTGGGCGCGCCGGGCGGGCATCTCGTTCTCCAATATCCGCCCGGCATCCTGGCCCTCGACGCCCTCCCGTTCCTGGCCGGCCGCGCGGCCGACCGCCTGCTGCCGGCGCGATGGATGGCGGGCGGGGTCGATCTCCCTCCCGTGGGCCGGGTGCCGCGGGGAGTGTTCCTCTCGGCGGCGATGATCGTGCTGGCCCGGAATCTCGCCACCCTCCTGGGATTGCTCTGGCTGGGCCGGGCGCTGAGAAGGATGGGCTTCTCCGAGGGGATCGCCGCCGCCGCGGCCGCGCTGGCGTTTTTCGGAGGGCCGCTGATCTTCTACTCCCTGGTGGGAATGAGCCACGCGCCCGTCTTCGCCCTGGCCGCGCTGCTGCTCCTGGCGCTGGTCCGATTCCGGGAGGAGGATGGCTGGCGGCTGGCTTTCGCGGCCGGCGCGATCGTGGGCGGGGCGGTGCTCCTGCGGTATGGATCGATCGTGCTGGCGGCGCCGGCGATGGTGGCGATCTTGATGAAGAACGGACGTTTTGTAGGGGCGGCCCTATGTGGCCGCCCTGGGAGGGGGGAGGCCGCGTCGGAACAGCCACCCGTGGAACAGCCCACCCACCCAGGGCGGCCACATAGGGCCGCCCCTACAAAAGACATCCTGTCCTTCGCGGCTGGCCTCGCTGTTGCTTTGACGCCGCTGCCGTTCTGGTGGAGCTGGATCTTCGGATCGTGGCGGCTCCCCTATGGCGGGGCTTGGATGATCTCGGCCGCCTCGCCGTGGAACGTCCTCTTCTCGCCGGTCCATGGGCTGTTCCTGTTCCATCCGGCGCTGCTGCTGGCGGCGGTGGGGTTGGGCGTGAGTTCCTGATCGACGCCCTCCCCGCATTGGGGGTCGGCTTCGCGGCGTTCCTGGAAGGGGGACGGCAGCGGCTCAAGGCGGCGATCGTAGCGGGAGCGGCCCTGCTGGGCTATCTCCTGTTCTTCGCGGCGGTGGGCGGCCTCGTGGCCCCGCCGGCCGGGCTCCCCTGGCCGCAGCGGCTGGGAGAGTACGCGCCGCTGCTCCGGCATCCTCCGGGACCGGCCGCGCTCGGCGACGCCCTGCGCCGGGCCTCGCTGCCGGTGCGCGCGGTCGCGGGACCGCCGCCCGCGCGGTAGACTGCTGGCATGTCCGTCCGCCTCGACAAGTGGCTCCACGTCGCCCGCGTGTACAAGACGCGCACCCAGGCGACCCACGCGGTCGATCTCAACCGGGTGCGCGTCAACGGCCAGCCGGCCAAGCCGCACCGCAACCTCGTCCCCGGCGACCGGATCGAGGTCGAGATCGGCGAGTGGACCCGCGTGCTGATCGTCAAGGAGCTGCGCGACAAGCCGGTCTCCAAGGAGGAGGCCCGCACCCTCTTCGAGGACCTCAGCCCGCCCCGCCCCGAATCCGACCCCTGGCTGCGGCTGGTCCGCCGCCCGCCCGTCCTGCGCGAGAAAGGCGCCGGCCGCCCGACCAAGAAGGAGCGTCGCGACATGGATCGGTGGGAGGAGGGGGAGGATCTGTAAACCCTCACCCCAGCCCCTCAAAAATTGGGCGCGGACCGGGGAGGGAATCCGAGGTCCGCGCCCTTCTTGAGGGAAAAACGCGCGACGGCATCATCCTAGATTGGACAAGATCTCATGTCAAGTATTTGTCCATGTATTCTTCCCCTCGATCCTTGACACCCTCTAGACGTTGTTGTTAGTCTCTCCTCTCGATGTCGATCACCCCGCCGAGCTCCAGCGAGCCTCGCCATCCCATCGGCGTCGTGGCCCGGCGGACGGGCCTCAAGCCGGACCTGATCCGTGCCTGGGAACGGCGATACGGCGCCGTGGCACCCGGGCGCACGGAGACGCGGCGGCGCTTCTATTCGGACGAGGACATCGAGCGCCTCCTGCTGCTCCGCCGGGTGGTCAACACCGGCCGCGGGATCAGCCAGGTGGCAGGCCTCTCGAATCCGGAGCTCGCGGCGCTGATCGAGGCGGAGCCCGCGCCGGCGGCGTACGCGCAACCCTCCCCGGCGGCGCCGGAGGAGGTCGACCAGGTGGCCGAGGCGTGCCTCAACCGCTGCCTCTCGGCGGCGCAGCGGCTCGACGTGGGCGAGATGGAGCTCGAGCTCGACCGCGCCTCGGTGCTGTTCAGCCGCACCCATCTGATCGAGCGGGTGCTGGTGCCGCTGATGCGGCGCATCGGCGAGCTCTGGCATCAGGGAGCGCTGCGCCCGATCCACGAGCACATGGCCTCGTCGGTGGTGCGCTCGTTCCTGGGCGGCATGAGCGGCGCCGGTCATCCGGAGCTCTCGGCGCCGCACCTCGTGGTCACCACGCCGGCACGCCAGCGCCACGAGCTCGGCGCCCTGCTCGCCGCCGCCACCGCGGCCGGCGAGGGGTGGCAGGTGACCTATCTCGGTCCGGACCTGCCGCCGGAGGAGATCGCCGCCGCCGCCCTGCAGAAGAGGGCGCGCGCGGTGGGGCTCAGCATCACCTATCCCCCCGACGATCCCATGCTGGTCGACGATCTCCGGCGCCTGCGCCGTCTCCTGGGCCCCCACACCCTCCTGCTCGTCGGCGGCCGGGCCTGCTCCGCCTACAGCGCCGTCCTCCAGGAGATCGGCGCCCTCCGCCTGGAGGACCTGGCCGCCCTGCGCCGCGAGCTCCATGAGCTGCGGACCCGCACGCCGGGAAATTTTGACAATATCGTGGACAATATCTTGACAGACGATCGCTAGCTGCCCAGGAGCTCCCCCACCGGCGCCAGCGACTCGATGTGGTCGCAGAAGATCTTGAAGACCACCATGATCGGCACTGCCAGGATGGCCCCGGCGATCCCCCACATCCAACCCCAGAAGGTGAGGCCGAGGAAGATCATCACCGGGTTCAGCGTCAGCCGGCGGCCCAGGATCATGGGGGTGATCAGGAAGGTTTCGAGCCCGTGCAGGACGAGGAACGCGCCCGGCGGCAGCAGGGCGTGCGGGATGTCTTGGAAAGTGAGGAGCCCCACCATGGCCAGCACCGCGACCATGAGGATCGGCCCCAGGTAGGGGATGTAGTTGGCGAAGGTGGCGAGCACACCCCAGAGCAGAGGGTTGGGGACGCCGATCAATGCCAGGACACCCCAGACCGCCAGGCCCAGGACGATGTTGATCAGCGTGATCGTGGCGAGATAGGTGGAGACCTCGGTCTCGATCTGCCGCGCGATCTCCACCGCCCGCTTCTTGTCCTCCAGGCTGGGCGTCACCTTGACCAGCTTGTGCAGGAACAGGTCCCCCGAAGCGAGCAGGAAGTAGAGGAGGATGAACATCACCACGGCGCTGGAGACCAGATCGGTCGTCTTGCTGAGCACCCGCGCGCCCAGGCTCTCGGTGGTCACCTGGACCTTGGGCGTGCTGTCCTGCCCACCCGAGACCTTGGCGATCTTCTCCACCTGCTCGGTCGCCTTGCTCACTGTCTGCACCGGCTTCTTGAGATCGCGGATCTTGCTCTCGATCTTCCGCAGATTCTGGGGCGCCTGCCCCATCCACTCATAGGCGGGGGTGGCGAGCTCGACGACGCCGAGCACCAGCAGCCCCAGCAGGCTGAAGATGGCCAGCACCGCGCCCAGGGCTCCCGGAATGTGCAACTTTTTCAACCCCCGCACGACTGGGCTCAGGAGAAAGCTGAGCAGAAGGGCGAGGACGATGGGAAGGAAGAAGTCCCGTCCGAAATAGAGCGTATAGAAGGAGGCGAGGACGAAGAGGCCATTCAGGGCGAGTGAGCGGACGCCGAACGGTCCTTGCAGGAGATCGTGAAGCTTCCGGACGTTGGGCTGCGGCGGCTCTTCCTCGGGAGTCTCTTTTCGGATCGCTTCGAGCATGACAAGGATTCTACGGCGGCCGGCCCGCAAACGTACCGGCCGCTCTGGGCTCCCCGGGCCGTCCGCTCAGGCTCGCCGCACGAGCCCCAGGATGAGCGAGACCACGAAGACCACCAGGAAGAGCACGAAGAGGAGCTTCGCGATCCCCGCCGCGCCCGAGGCGATGCCGCCGAACCCGAAGATAGCGGCGACCAACGCGACAATCAGGAAGATCAAGGCCCACCTCAGCATGTCGCTTTCCTCCGCTGCCGACCGGAGCCGGAAGATACCAGAAAGGCCAGAGGCACACCAAGGGAGAAGTCACTGGATGTCAGCGCCTCTGGCTGCCAGCTTATAAGAGCAATGGGCGTGCCAGGATCAAGATTCAGTCCCTGCGGTCTCTCCCGCCCGGGATTGAAATCCCGGGCTACCGGACGTTCCGGTCAAGGACCAGGTATTTCTCTCTCATGGCAGAGCTCCCCTCCCTGCTCGACGGCCCGGGCGACCGCCCCGATCCTCGGCCGCAGATCGACATCCCGCTCGAGCGCCTCCTCCAGCTTCCGACAGAACGGGGTCTCCACCTCGATGTCGTCGCAGTCGATCGCAACGTCGACATCGGAATCCGGGCGGAAACGCTCGGGCTTGAGGAGAGAGCCGAAGAGGTAGACGGCCCGGATCGCCGGGAAGAGCGGAGCCGACCGGCGGATGGCCTCGCGCGCGCTCTCCAGAACCTCCAGGCGAAGCGCCTCCCTCTCCTGCCGGAGCTCGCGGTCGCGGCGGGCGTGGTATTCGCGAATGGCGGCGTCGTTCATCGTCTTAGTGTACCGCCCTCACCGGTCCCACGAGATCTCGAACAACGCCAACTGCTCCACCCGTTCCCGCACCAGGTTCGACGCGGTCACGCCGATCAGCCGCACGGGCCTATGGGGGGCCTCGGTGCGGCGGAGGAGGTCCCGGGCGCAGCCGGCGATCGTGGCGCGCTCGTAGACCGGCACGGCGTAGGTCCGCGAACGGGTCACGGTGGTGAAATCGTCGTAGCGCACCTTGAGGGTCACCGTGCAGCCGGCGAGCCCGGAGCGGGCCAGGGCCGCGGCGACCTCCTCAGCCCGCCGGTCCACCTCCGTCTCCATGAACGCCAGATCGGTCAGATCTTCGGGGTAGGTATTCTCGCTCCCCACGCTCTTCCGCTCCTGGTGGGTCTCGACCGGCCGGTCGTCGATCCCGCGGGCGAATTCGTGGAGGATGCGGCCGTGCTTGCCGAAACGGCCCACCAGATCCTCCACCGGCATCCCGCGCAGGTCGGCCACGGTCTGCACCTTCATCTCGTTGAGGACGCGCTCGGTCGCCGGGCCCACGCCGTGGAGCCGGCGCACGGGCAGGGGATCGAGAAAGGCCTGCACTTTCTCCGGCCGCACCACCGTCAGGCCGTCCGGCTTGTTGAAATCCGAGGCGATCTTGGCGATCAGCCGGTTGGGGCCCACGCCGACGCTCACCGTGAGCCCCCGCTCCTCGCGCACCCGCCGCCGGATCTCCTTCGCCAGCGCCGTGGCGCTCCCGGCCTCCCCCAGATGGCCGGTGACGTCGAGGTAGGCCTCGTCGATCGACACCGCCTGTACCAGCGGGGTGAGCTCGCGGTAGATGGCGAAGATCTTCTCCGACTCCTTGGAGTAGCGGCGGAAGTCGGGGGGGATGAAGATGGCGTCCGGGCAGAGCCGCCTGGCGCGTGAGGAGGGCATCGCCGAATGGACGCCGAACTTGCGCACCTCGTAGCTCGCGGCGGCCACCACCCCCCGGCTCTCCGGACGGCCGCCGATCACCACCGGCTTGCCGCGCAGGGACGGGTCGTCCCGCATGTGCACCGCCGCGTAGAAGCAGTCCATGTCGCAGTGGAGGACACGCCGCACGGGACGTAGCTTAGCGCGAAACCCGCCGCGTTTTCGCCTTGTGGCCTCAAGCCGTAACCCGCTCGCGAGCGGTGTCGGCTTGTCACGAAAAGTGCACCTCAAGCTACCCTCGCTGGAATGTCCAGGGGGTGAGACAGTAAAATAGATGAGCGCATTCGTGTCTCGCGGGGACTCCGGGAGGGGAGAAGCAGGAAGCCGGAGCGAGCGCCGTCAGCCGCCCAGACTGAACAAAGGATGATTTTCTCTCCCGTTTTTCGCCGGTTCACGCCGCGATATCGTGGCGTCCTTTACCTTTTCTTACTTCCCGCGGCGTTGCTCTGCGGCGGGGCCGCGCAGCCGCCGTCCACCCCAGGTCCCAGCCTCACCGACGGCCTCGTCCTGGAGCGCGAGCTCAAGGGCGGCGAGACCCACGTCTATCCGGTCGACCTCCAGGCCGGGCAGCTCTTGCGGGTGCGGGTCCAGGAGGAGGGGATCAACCTCTCCGTGCGCCTGCTCGACCCCACGGGCGCCGTCATCACCGGCACTGACGACGCGTTCACCCCCGGACATTCAGACGAGGATCTGGCGGCGGTGGTCTCCGTCTCCGGGCTCTATCGAGTCGAGGTGAGCGCTCTGGCGAAGGCGTCTCCGGGACGGTACCGGCTGCGTGTCGAGGGCCCCAGGACGGCGGGAGACCAGGACAAGGTCCGGTCTGAAGCCGTGGAGGCCTTCTGGGAGGCCAGTCGGGAGACCGGAAAAGACGAGGAGGCGCTGCGACGGGAGATCCGGTCTGTCGAGCGCGCCGTTCCTCTCTGGCGCCAGTTGGGGGAGACCAGGCGCGAGGCGGAGGCCCTCTACTTCCTGGCCATCAGCCGCGCCAATCTTCCGGGCGCCGCCGAGCAGTCCTTGGCGGACTTTCAGGCGTCCGCGTCTCTCTGGGAAACCCAGCCGGACCGTGAGGCGCGCTATTTTCAGATCCGGTCCCTCAATAGCATGGGCCGGCTGCTGAAACGGCTCGGACGTCCGGACGAGGCGAGGCAGCGGTACCAGGAAGCCCTGGCGGTCGCCCGCCAGGCAGGGGACGTTCACAATATAGCCGTCAGCCTGAACAACCTCGGCGCCCTCGATTGCGATCAGGGGGAGCCGCGGCGCGGCATCGAATCCCTCACCGAATCCCTGGAGAAGGCGCGCGAGATCCAGGACCGGCAGACCCAGTGGAGCGATCTCCTCAATCTGGCCTTCGCCTACGGGCAATTGAGGGACAACCAGAAAACCCTTCAGTACGAGCAGGAAGCCGTCGAGCTCGCCCGCGCCATGAAAAACCGGGAATCCGAGGCTACGGCGCTCAACAACCTGGGAGAGACCTACGTTCTCCTGGGTGACTGGGAAACGGCCATCCAGCACTTTCGACAGGCGCTGCGGCTCCTCCATCCCTTGGGCGTACGTTCCAAAGAGGCCAGCACCTACATCAACCTCGGCGATGCCCTGCAGCGCCTGAAACGGTTTGGCGAAGCCGGGGAGGCTTTCGACCGGGCGCTCACGCTGGCGCGGGAAGCCAAGGACGCGGAAACCCAATCGGCGGCGCTGAGAAACCAGGCGTTCCTCTTCATGAAGCTGCACCAACCGGCCAAGGCGCTGGAGCCCGCCCGGCAGGCCCTCCGGCTGGCCCAGGGCTTTCCGGAGGGGGAGGTGAACGGCTTCTACGCGCTGGGGATGGCTCATCGGGAGCTCGGCGATCTCCAGGCGGCCCGGGAGGAGCTCGGGAAGGCGCTCTCTCTGGCTCATGCCCGGGAGGACGGGGCGAGAGAGGCGGAGATCGGCCTGGCTCTGGCACGGGCGGAAAGGAAAGGCGGCGACCTGACGGCGGCCCTGGACCGTACCCGGTCGGCGTTGGACATCATCGAGTCCATCCGCACGCGCGTCCTGGATCCGCGGCTGCGGACCTCGTTCCTGGCCACCAAGCAGGATTTCTATGAGTTTTACATCGATTCCCTGATGTCCGCGCAGGGCCCGCCGGACGAAGCCCGGATCACCGAGGCCCTCCAGATCAGCGAGCGGGCGCGCGCCCGGAGCCTGCTGGACATCCTCACCGAGTCCGGGGCCGACATCCGCAAGGGGGCCGATCCGGCGCTGATCGATCGCGAGCGCCGTCTTCGCGACGCGGTCAACGTCCTGGATAGCAACCGGTTCAATCTCCAGGCCGGAGAGAAGCCCGACCGGCGGAAGCTCGGCGAAGTGGAGCGGCAGTTGGAGCAGACTCTCGATGAATACAGCCGCGTCCAGG
>QHVW01000978.1 GCA_003223675.1 Acidobacteriota bacterium | reverse complement strand
GCCACGGCGGGCGGCGGCTTCCTGGGCGGCGTCAACCAGGGGAACGTGTTCGTGCGCGTCGTCCCGAGCGAGGAGCGGAAATTCTCCGTCAGCCGCTTCCTGAAAGGGCTGGTCCGGCTCGACCCGGCGGCCGCGTTCCGCGACAACTACAGCCAGCAGGAGGTGATGACGGACGTGCGCGCGCGCCTGGAGAAGTACAAGGACCTGCGCTGCGCGGTGCGGAACATCCAGTCCTTCAACATCGGTGGCGGCGGCTTCGAGATCGACTTCGCCCTGCGCGGCCCGGACCTCCAGGCGCTGGCCGCCTACGCCGAGCAGCTCCGCCTCAAGTCCAAGGACCTCGGCGGCATCGTGGACGCCGACACCACGCTCAAGCTCGACCGTCCCGAGCTGCGGGTGCAGGTCGACCGCGACCGCGCCGCCCGGCTGGGGGTGGACATGTCGGACGTGGCCAACGCCTTGAATCTCATGGTGGGGGGCGACGAGCAGGTCTCCCGCTTCCACGATCCGGACGTCAACGACGACTACGACATCCAGCTCCGCCTGGCCGAGGGGGAGCGCAACGACCGTCAGGCGATCCTGGGTCTCTACGTGCCGGGCCGGGGCGGCAAGCTCTACCAGCTCGGCAACTTCGTCACCCTGAAGGAGGAGACCACGGCCTCCCGCGTCGATCGCCTCGACCGCCAGCGGCAGGTGAGCCTGCGCGCCGGGATCGCGCCCGGCTACGCGCTGGCGGACCGGCTGGAGGCGCTCCAGCAGGCGGTGCAGAAGATGAACCTGCCGCCCACCTACACGACGGCGGTCGGCGGGCGGGGCAAGGAGCTGGCGCGCACCTTCAGCGAATTCATCTGGGCGCTCACGCTGTCGATCATCTTCATGTACATGATCCTCGCCTCGCAGTTCGAGAGCGTGGTGCATCCCTTGACCATCCTGCTCTCGCTGCCGCTCGCGGTGCCGTTCGCCCTGTTGTCGCTCTGGGCCACGCACAACACGTTGAATCTCTACTCGGCGCTGGGCATCCTGGTGCTGTTCGGCGTGGTGAAGAAGAACGCCATCCTGCAGATCGATCACATGAACAACCTGCGGGCGCAGGGGATGGACCGCCTGGCGGCGATCCTCCAGGGCAACCGCGACCGGCTGCGGCCGATCCTGATGACCACCCTGGCACTGGTGGCCGGCATGCTCCCGCTCGCCGTGGGCACCGGTCCGGGCGCCGAGGAGCGGCGGGCGATCGCGGTGGTGGTGATCGGCGGCCAGAGCCTCTCGCTCCTGCTGACCCTGCTGGCCACTCGACAGTATCGCCTCCGCCGTCTCGGTGTGATCGAGGCGCATATCCAGCCGATTTCGATCGATTCCGCGGTGGCTCGGGCCTTTGGCACGATTTCCCATGCGGTAAAGGCCGCGGGGCGGCAGCCGCGGTCCCGGGCCATGGACCTCCTCATCGCGGCGACCGCTCTTGCGCACGGCTTGCCTCTGTACACCCGCAACGGGGACGATTTCGAGGGGCTCCAGCACCTCGTCGAAATTCGGATTGTCTAGATCCGGCCCGCCCTGGAGGGGCGGATATTCACCAGCCTGGGGTTTCAACCCCAGGGGGGGTGTGGGCGGCGGGGTTAGGTTTACCACGCCGCCACCCCCGCCTGGGGTTGAAACTCCAGGCTCTTCAATACCCGCCCTTGCAGGGCGGTTCTCCTTGCCTCACAAGATGCGTGTAATCTTTTGGCATTGATCCCCGCGAGGCTACCTCACGAACGCATGCGGCACGAAGCGGCCCGTATTGCCCGTCACGAGCCCGCCTTCGCGGATCCCCAGACCGGCGGGCTCGCCGTCGACGATCCAGCTTCCGAGGACCGGCAGGTTGCCGTCGAAATCCGGAAGATCGTAGAGGGCCTGGTAGATGAACCCCTCCTCACCGTAATCCCCACCGGTTTCGGCGATCACCCTGCCGTCCTTCACCACCGTAATGTTGGCCCCTTCCCGCGCGAGCAGAGGCTTGCGGATATAGCTTCCGTCTCGCGGCGGCTCGAAGGACGCCGGCAGCAGGTTGGGGTGGCCGGGATTCATCTCCCAGAGCACCGCGAGGAGGGCCTTGTTGCTCCACAGCATCTTCCAGATCGGCTCGATCCATTGCATCGCGTCGTAGCACTCCACGATGTGCGGACCGAAGTCCTCATGGACGAGCCACTCCCATGGATACAGGTGGAAAAGCACGTCGATCGGCGAATTGTCCACGTCCACGAACCGGCGCCGGCCGGCGTCCCATCCCACGTGGTCGATGAGGATCGGCACGGTGGTGAGGCCGGCCTGCACGACGGTGTCCCGGAGGTACGTCACCGTGATGGTATCTTCGCCGGCTTCGTCGTCCACATGGGTGAAATGCACCACCTGGCTGCGGAGATACGGCGAGAGGTCCCGCCATTTTGCGACCAGCCGTTCGTGCAGGCTGTTGAATTGATCGCTTTCCGATCCGCAGGGCCGCACCGCTTCGAGCCAGTCCCACTGCACCACGGCCGCCTCGAAGAGCGCGGTGGGCGTGTCGCAGTTGTACTCGAAGAGCTTGGGCGGTCCCTTCCCGTCGTACCCCAGGTCGAACCGCCCGTGGAACAGGGCCGGAGGCTCCTCCTCCCAGGCCCGCTCGATGAGCGGCACGACCCAGGGCGGTATGCCGAGCCTGGGGAAGAGCTTGCGGTCGATGATGTATTGGCCGGCTGCGAGGCAGAGCCGCTGCAGCTCCGCCGTCGCGGCCTCGATCTCATCGATCTCGCCGGAGGTGAACCGATAGTAGGCGGCTTCGTTCCAGTACGGCTGACCGTGGGCGGTATGCCAGACCAGGCCGAGGGCCTCCACGGTCTCCCGCCAATTGGAACGGGGCGCGATGGGGATCCGCTCCATCGTCATCCTCCGGCATGGGCGGAGGCATGCGCCGAGCTCCCGAATCCGCCGCGGCTGATGCCGGACGGGTGGGACGAGCTCGAGGAGCTATGATCTCCGGCCGCCGAGCTCGACGAGCTCACATAGGCCGTCCCGCTGTGAGAGGTGTGATACCAGTGATAGAAGCGGGAGGAGCTCGGGTTGCGATCGTCGCATAGGTTGTCGGGGACACGCCTGCCCTGGGCATCGACGCAGGACCGCGTCCCGGCTGCCGGGCCGGAACCGTTTCCGCAGCCGAGGGTGAGCAATGCGGCGGAAACCGCGGGAACCAGCCAGAGACCAAACTTCTTCGTCTTCAACTTGTCTCCTGTTCTACGACGTCGCCGGTCGTCCGGCCGGTGGACGATCCGGCGACGATACCAGGAAGTGACTCATTGAAGGAAAACGTTTCAGGCGCGTCACCCCAGCCTGCGACCGATGATCGACCGCGCCTCGTGCATCATGTCCGCGACGATCCGGGCCGCGGGCTTGATGTCACGGATGTGCTGGACGCTCT
>QHVW01000977.1 GCA_003223675.1 Acidobacteriota bacterium | reverse complement strand
TCCGTCTGCGCTCTGGCTTCCGATCTCCGCGCAGCGCTCGAACGGGCCTACGCGGCCGTGGGGGAGGTCGACTGGCCGGGCAAGGTCTACCGCCACGACATCGGGCGCCGCCTGCTCGACCCTGACCAGGGCGGGGCGACAGGGCCGTGATACCTTCCCGAGCGCGTTGACGCAGAGGTCCGCGGCTGTAACAATCATTCCCAGCGGTCCCGAGCCTGCGAAAATCCGAGGCCCCCGCGAGGGGGTTGGTACCTTTCGTGCATAGGCATCCGGACCGCAGTCGTCAGACGGAATAGGAAGTGACATGGGATGCAGCGGTTGTAGTTACAAGGGCATGTCGACGGCCGTGGAGGACACTTTCGTCGGCGTGCGCTTTCGGGAAGAGACGAACCTGACCCTCTGCGCCACGGGCGGCCGGATCTATGCCCGGGGGGAGAAAGTGGTGGTGGACCTGGAGTCGGGCCCGGCGCTGGGCCACGTGGAGCAGTCTCCTATGCCGGTGTTCAAGCCGTGCCAGAAGTCGGGCGCGCGGCCGGTCCTGCGGCCGGCGGACGACGCCGATCTGGCGGCCCACGACCGGCAGCTCCAGAACGAGATGGCCGGCAAGCTCTTCGCCCAGGAGCGGTCGCGCGCCCTCAGCCTGGACATGAAGGTCTCACTGGTCGACTTTTCGCTGAGCGGCAAGAAGGCGACGTTTTATTTCACCTCGGATGGACGGGTGGACTTCCGCCAGTTGGTGCGCGACCTGTCGAGCCGGTTCTCGGTGCGGGTGAAGATGGTGCAGGTGGGGGCGCGCGACGAGGCCGGTCTGATCGGCGGCATCGGCATCTGCGGCCGCACCCTCTGCTGCTCGACCTGGCTCAAGGACTTCCGGCCGATCTCCATCCAGATGGCGAAACGCCAGAACCTGAGCCTCAACCCGTCGAAAATCTCGGGACAGTGCGGCCGCCTGCTCTGCTGCCTGGCCTACGAGGATGAGGGCTACAAGAAAGGGAACCCGGACAATCGGTCTGCGTTACCGGTGATGGCTTGAGGATCTCATCGCATCCATGGAACCCAAAATGGCGAACCGCAAACTGATACGTCCGGACATGAACGAGCTCAAGAAGGAGCTCCCCTCGCGCAGCGTCCGCCGCAAGCAGACGCCGCCCGAGCAGACCAACGCCGAGGAGTTCTACTACCTCAAGCAGATGGCGGCGAAGACGCCGATGGTGGTCATCCTCGTGAACGACGAGGAGCTGCGCGGGTGGATCGAGTGGTACGACACATGTTCAAGGAGGAGGAGCTCCGGCAGCAGCAGCGCCGGACCAGCAAGCGCGAGATGAGCGAAGCGGAGCGTTGAGACCTCCCTCCCGTCCCGTCCTCGCCCTCACCCAGGGGGATCCCGCGGGCATCGGCCCCGAGATCCTCCTCAAGCTTCTGCGCGAAGAGCCCGCGCCCGCCGCCTGGCAGCCGCTGCTGGTGGCCGAGCGCGCGGCACTCGTTGCCCTCCGTCCCGTCCTCCCCGACTTCCCCTGGGACCGCCTGACCTGGCTGCCGGGCCCGCCCGAAGACCGGAATCTTCCCGACGGCATCCCCGTGCTCGATCCGGTGGGGACCCGCCGGGAGATCTCCCTCGGCCATTCCGGCCCGGCGGACGCCGCCGGCGCCATGGCGGCGCTCGACGCCGGGATCGCCCTGGTCCGCTCCGGCGCCGCGGACGCCCTGGTGACGGCGCCCGTCAGCAAGGAGTCGATTTCTCGTCACCACCACCCCGGCTTCGTGGGGCATACGGACTACCTGGCCGAGGTCGCCGGCCTCGAACGCTATGGCCGCGACTACCTGATGGCTTTCCTGGCTCCCGAGCTCCAGGTGGCGCTGCTCAACGTGCACGTCCCGCTCCGCCAGGCGATCGATGGGATCACCCCCCGGAATCTGGCCGAGGCGCTCGACTGCCTGGACCGGCACGCCGGCGGGAAGATCGCCGTCGCCGGCCTCAACCCCCACGCGGGAGAGGGGGGGCTCCTAGGCTCCGAGGACGCGGAGATCCTGGCGCCCGCCGTGGCAGCGGCCCGGGAGCGGGGGCTGGACGTCCACGGCCCCGAGAGCGCCGATTCCCTCTTCGCCCGCGCCCGCAAGGGGGAGTTCGACTGGGTGCTCGCCCTCTATCACGACCAGGGGCTGATCGCCGTGAAGACCGCCTCCTTCGGCACCGCCACCAACTGGACCCTGGGCCTCCCCTTCCTCCGCACCTCGGTCGATCACGGCACCGCCTTTCCGCTGGCTGGACGGGGCGTGGCCGACGCCGGGCCGATGGCTGCGGTGGTGGCGGCGACGCTGGGGCTGATTTCGGGGGAGCTGCCCAGGAAAAGAGTCTGAAAGGGAACGTTGCCTCAGATCCGGAGACGCCCCACGGGGCGTCTCTACATTGGGTTCGCGCTCTCATTGTAGAGACGCCCCGTGGGGCGTCTCCTTCAGGCCTCCTTCTTCTTCGCCACCGCCAGCAGCGAATCCCCGAACGCCGGGGTGTGCACCACCCGCCCGATCACCCGCAGGGGCTTCAGGAACTTCGTCCCCTCGCCGACCGAGCAGAAGTTGGACTCGGTGATCAGGGTCTCGACCTCCAGCCCCGCCTTCACCAGCCCCTCCCGCAGCATGCGGGGGGTGAACATGTGGACGTGGGTGGGGTCCTGGTACCAGGCCCAGCGTTTGCCCAGGAGCGGCCGGGCCAGGCTGTGGGCGTTCAGGGTGATCACGAACAGCTTGCCGCCCGGTTTCAGGCAGCGGCGGCAGCTCGCGAGGGTGGCGTCGTAGTCCTGGAGGTGCTCGATGACGTCGAGCAGGGTGATGGCGTCGAAATGGTCGTCCGGGAAGGGGAACGGCGCCTCCGCCCCCTGCTCGATCACCTGGCCCCGGGTGCGCCGCCGCGCCTGCTCCACGGCGTGGGCGGAGATCTCCATGCCGTCCGTCTCGTAGCCGGCCCTCTCCAGCGCCTCCAGGAAGAAGCCGTAGCCGGCTCCCACGTCGAGCACCCGGCCGGCCGGAACCCCGTGGCGGCGGAGGAGCCGCACGAGGTAATCGAGATACTTCACCTTCCCCGGATGGAGCTGGAAGTACTCGCGCTCGAAATAGCCGGCGTCGTGCACGGGCGCGGATGCTAGCACCGGCCGGCCGCGCTGTGCTAACAATCCCGCCCATGTTTCTGATCGACGCATGTTCCTGATCGATGTATTGGGCGCCGCCCTGACGCTCATCGCGATCGGCTTCCTCGCCCTGGGAGGATACCTGGGGGCCCTGCGCCTGTTGCGCGAGGAGGCCGTTCGCGATCCGCTGGCGCTCGCCATCGCCTCCCTCCTGCTCGCGACCGCCGAGGCGGTGGGGATCGGTCTGCTGCTGGGCGGCCTGGGGCTCCTGCGCATCGACCTCGCCCTGGCCCTCCAGGCGGCGCTCACGCTCGCCCTCCTGATGGGTTTCCGCAAATCGCCGCCCCCGGGCGGGATCGGCGCGCCGGCTTTGGGCGTCTTCCAGCGCTCGTGGGCGATCCTGCGCGGGCATCCGGCCCTCTCGCTGCTCACCCTGCACGCCGTGGGGAGCGAGGCGATCCGGGGGCTGATCCGTCCACCGCTTTCCTGGGACAGCCTGATGTACCACCTGCTGCTGGCCGGGACCTGGCTGCGCGATCACAACCTGAATCCCGTCTT
>QHVW01000976.1 GCA_003223675.1 Acidobacteriota bacterium | reverse complement strand
ACCTTGAACTGTCCAACTTATCTGTATGCCACCTGTAAACCCTCATGCCCAACGAACTCAAGGACCTGCCCTCCCTAGACCAGCAGACCTGATCGAGCACCAACGGCGCGATCCTGGTAGGGTTGCGCCGTTACAGCTCGAAGCCTAACGAGGCAACTTTCTTCTCGCCCATCCACTTCTAGGCAAGCTCGGCACCGGCGTCATCGAGGACGATCAGGCGGATTCTAGCAAAACCCGGCCCGCAACTTCGGATGGGGAATGTCGTACCGTATAGGCAAGGTGCCCACACAACGGAATCCAATGCTCCCATCCCTGCTGGCGCTCGCCGTCGGGGCCCTGGTCTTCGCCGGCGGGGTGACGCTCGCGCGGAGCTGGCTGCCGGAATGGGTTTCCGGCCCCCTCCCCCCACAGACGTTCTACGCCGGCCGTTTTCAGGATCTGGCGCAACGGGCGGGGGCCCGGCTGGCCGGCGGCGGGTCGCGGGTCTCCCTGAGCAACCGGCAGAAGGATCTGGAGCGGAAGCCGCGTCTCCTGGACGCTCTCGACGCCGCCACCGCGGCCAGTCTCGGCGGCGGGCTGCTCGTCGAGGTCCGCCAGCCAGCCGCCCTGCCGGGAATCCGCCGGGCCCAGGAGCTGATCGTCGAGCTCCTGCCGTCCGGGGATCCCTGGAGCCTGCGCTGGGGTACGCAGTCCGAGTCGATCCAGACGACGTTCTCCGGCCAGCCGCCCATCTCTCCAGCCTTGCAGGCCGCCCTGATACGGCTCCTCCTCCGGCCCGGGGAGACCCTTGGGGCTCCGGTGCCGAGCACGGACCTCAAGGGCATTTTCACCTTCTATCCGATCGGCGGCAGCCGGCCGCCCCAGAGGATCGCCACGACCACCACCAACAAGACGGGGGTGATCTTTCTGCAACGGCAGCTTGGCGACACCTCGCCAAAGAACGCGACGGCCGGCCCCTCCGACGTCGCCAGCCTCATTGGGGTCGCGATCCCCCTGATCGCCGGGATCTGCACGGTCCTCGTAGCCTTCCTGGTGTTGTTGGGGAAACGGCGGATCGATCTCGCCGGCGGCTTGAAGATCGCCGGCCTCCTGCTCGCCGTCGCGGCGGTCGGCATTCTCGTGGCGGAGCCCACCTGGACCGGCGCGCTCACCATTCTGGGGGCCTTCTTCCTCTGCCTCTGGGCATTCCTGATGTGGTCCACCGGCGAATCGTTCCTCCGCGCCGTGATGCCGGGGATGATGCCGGAGCTGGACACCCTGCGGGCCGGCCGGCTGGGCCAGCGCGGCGGACGCGCGCTCGTCCAGGGGGTCGCCTTCGGCGCGATCCTGGCCGGTTTCCGGCTCGCGGCTCTCGCCGTGGCGGCCCGTCTCCCCGGCCTCTGGCCGGAGGACCCCAGCGTCAACCTCCCCATCTTCCGTGAGACCACGCCGTTCTTCGCGGGGGTCGTGCTCGCCGCCGGGATCGCTCTCGCCCTGGGCCTGGCCTACCGGTTCCTGCCGTCGCGCTGGGCGCCGTGGGCGGCGGCCGTCGCCGCGGGGCTCGCGATCCCCTTCGTGCCGATCCATCCGGCGGGATGGCATGCGGCGGCGGGAGCGGCCGCCGGCGTCCTGCTGGTCCTCGCCGGCCGCCCGGGGGGCCTCGCCGCCATCCTGACCGCGGCGCTCTGCGCCGAGCTCCTGCCCGCGGCGGCCTTCTCCGGGCTCCATCCCTCCTGGCTCCCCGGGTCCTTCGCGGTCTGCGCCGGCCTCCCCCTCCTCCTGGTCGCCCTGGGGGTGATCGGGTGGGGGCGTCCCGAGCAGGCCGAGCGCGAGCGCCTGAAGCAGCCCGCCTTCATCCGCCGCCTGGAGGAGGAACGGCGGCTGAGCTATGAGATGGACCTCCTGGCGCGCATGCAACGCGAGCTGTTGCCGGAGAAACCCGAGGTCCCGGGGTGGGAGATCGCCGTCCGCTCGCTGCTCGCCACGGAAGCGGGAGGGGACCTCTACGACTTCCTGCGCGACGAGAAGGGGGACCTCTGGATCGCCGCCGGGGACGTGGCCGGCCACGGCTACTCCTGCGCCATCGTGCAGGCGATGACCGCCGCCGCGCTCACCAGCATCATCACGGCCGAGCGGACTCCGTCCGAAGTGCTGCGGGAAGTCGACCGGGTGATCCGCCGCGGCGGCTCGCACCGCAATTTCACCTCCCTCGCCCTGGTCCGCCTGAGCCCGGAGATTGGCGCGGCGGTGATGAGCAACGCCGGCCACCCTTTTCCTCTGCTGCTGGCCCATGGCGGCGAGGTCGAAGAGATCAACCTCCCCGGCCTGCCGCTCGGCCAGGGCCCGCAGCGCCGGTACGCGGATTTCTCTTTCGAGATCCCGCGCGGGGCAGCCCTCGTCTTCTGCTCCGACGGGCTCTTCGAGGCCACCGATCCCCATGAGGCCCAGTACGGCTACGACCGCCCGCGCGACCTCCTCCGCAAGCTGGGGGACCGCCCCGCCTCCGAGATCCTCGAAGCCCTCCTCCTCGACTGGCGCGCCTACATGCGCTCGGACGATCCGCCGGCGGACGATACGACGGTGCTGGTGCTGAAGCGGCTCTGAGGGGCTGCTTTTAGCCACACCTCGAAGCTCGCCCCCTCCTCGGATCTCGCCAGACGGAGATCGCCTCCCATCTGGCGGGCGAGGCGGCGGCTGAGGGCGAGCCCCAGGCCCACTCCCGGCGCCGAGCCCGCCGCCCGGGCGGCCGAACGGTGGAAGCTGCGGAAGATCCGCCGGCGCTCGCGCGGCTCGATGCCGGGACCGTGATCGTGCAGCCGCAGGACCATCCGGCGCCCCCGCGCAAAGGCCGTGAGCTGGAGGGTCGGCTGGGCCGGGTTGGGAGCGTATTTGCAGGCGTTGTCCACCAGGTTGAGGAGGATCTGCTCGACGCTCGCGAGGTCGACGCGGACCGGCCACGCGGCGAGATCGGGTGGGACCTCCACCCGCAGGTCGAGGCCCGCCTGGGCGGCGCGCTCGGCGAGGCGGGGCACGGCGCGCGCCAGGAGATCGGCCAGGGGGAGGCTCTCGATCCGCGCCGCCGCTCCCCGCCGTTCGAGCCGGGAGAAGGTCAGCACGTTCTCCACCAGATGACCGAGGCGGTCGGCCTCCCGCTCCAGCGTGGCCAGATAGGAGGGCTGCTCCCCGGCGGGCACGATGCCTTCGCGCAGCATGCCGGTGTAGAGCCGGAAGGTGGTCAGCGGCGTGCGCAGCTCGTGGGTGACGGCGGAGACGAAATCGGCCCGCCGCTGGCTGAGCGTCACCGCGCCCTTGAGCAGGCCGCCGAATCCGATCAGCCCGAGCAGGGCCGCTGCCCAGGCCGCGGCGAGGCTCAGGCGCACCGGCGTCCAATCCTGCGGCTCCGTCTCCGGCATGGGGCCGGGGATCAGGCGGGCGGGCAGCAGCGCCAGCCGCCGGCCCGGATCGGCGGCGTCCCGCTCGCCCACCGGCGTGAGATTCGAGGCCGGAGCGACCGCCGCGACCTGGGAGAGCAGGAAGGTGCGCAACGCCGGCCAGTCGAGCCAGGTCCCCTGGAGCAGCCGGGAATCCCCCCGGCGGACGCGGCGCAGCAGGACCAGATCGCCGTCCAGCCAGCGGGCCTCGAACGCCGACTCCACCTCGGCGCCGGCCGGCGCGCTCACCGGACGGACCAGGGTGGCCTGCCGGCCGAGCTCCTGCCGGCGCTGGAAGGAGAGCGTGTTGAGCTTCTCCTGGGAATAGGCGGATTGCTGGCCGCTCTCGTTGCCGCCGACGTTGATCCGGTCGGTCAGCACACCGGGTGTCGACTGGAGGACCGCCCAGGGATCGCGGGCGGTCGGGATTTTCTCGAGCTCCGGCGTGTCGGGCTTCTGGGCGGTCTGTTGGGATATCGAAAGGTTTTCTTTCTCCTGGACCGGCGCCTGTGCGGGGGACTGCGCGCCTGCCGGCTTCTGGACCTGCGCCTGTTGGGTCGCCGCCT
>QHVW01000933.1 GCA_003223675.1 Acidobacteriota bacterium | reverse complement strand
ACCTACGCGAAAGACGCCATGCACGGCCTGAAGCTGGTCGAGCGCCTGCTCGACCCTGGCCAGAAGCCGGACCTGGAGAAAGAGGTCACCGATCTCCTCGCCTCCGACAACGCCGACGCCGCGCCGGAGGCCTCGGAGGCCACGGAAGCCGGCCGCAACGCCGCGGCCGAGGTCCGGCGGGACCTTCCCGTGCCCGCGCCGGCCGACCTCGACCGGCACGTGGCCGAGCTCGACCTCGACAGGGTCTGGGAGTACCTGAACCCGCAGATGATCTACGGCAAGCACCTGGGATTGAAGGGCTCGGTGTGATCGACGATCTCAAAGACCACGCCCGCGCCGGCGCCATGCACGCCCGGGCCGTCTGGCGCTTCTTCCCGGCCGCGGCGGACGGCAACCGCATCACCCTCCGCTGCCCCGGCACGGGCCGGGTGGCCGCCTCCTGGGACTTCCCGCGCCAGAATCGCGAGGGGGGCCTGAGCCTGGCCGATTACGTCTTACCGGGGGATCACGTCGCCCTCTTCGTGACCACGGCGGGGGAGGGGGTGCGGGAGCGGGTGGAGGAGTGGAAGCACAAGGGCGAGTACCTGAAGAGCCACGCCTTCGCCGCCCTGGCCCTGGAGACCGCCGAGGCCGCCGCCGAGTACCTCCACGCCTGCCTGCGGAAGTATTGGGGCTTCCCCGATCCCGAGGATCTCCCCCTGGAGGACAAGCTCGCCGCCCGCTATCGCGGCAAGCGCTACAGCTTCGGCTACCCCGCCTGTCCGGACCTCGCCTTCCAGCGCGAGCTCTTCAAGGCCCTCCGTCCCGAGGAGATCGGCGTCCACCTCACCGAGGGGGACATGATGGAGCCCGAGGCGAGCGTGTCGGCGCTGGTATTCCAGCATCCGGATGCGCGGTATTTCGGGGTGTAGGGTCTGCGCCCGGGCCGTTCCGTCGGGCCGGAGCCCGGAAGACGCCGGCGGTCGGCCGGCCGAAGGAAATGAGGCGTTCGCCGGCCCCGGCGGAAGGCTCGCCGGGCCCGGCGGATGAGCTGCCGGCCCCGGCGAACGGTCCGCCGGCTCCGGCGGAAGGCTCGCCGGCCCCGGCGAATGGACCGCCGGCTCCGGCAGGAGGCTCGCCGGCTCCGGCGGAAGGCTTGCCGGCTCCGGCAGGAGGCTCGCCGGCTCCGGCAGGTCAGCCGCCGGGCCCGGCGGGAGGCTTGCCGGCTCCGGCGGACGAGCCGCCGGCCCCGGCGGGAGGCTTGCCGGCTCCGGCGGACGAGCCGCCGGCCCCGGCGAGAGGCCCGCCGGGGTGCTCCTGCCGCCACCGCCCCGCCACCTCCATCAGGTGGCGCGTCTCGCACACCAGCTTCTCGTCCACCTTGAGCTGATCCTTGCAGACCGTATAGGTGATCGACTTCGCCGTGGCCAGCTTCTGGGCGTCGGACCAGGGGATCTCGGCCCGCACGTACTCCACGACCGTGCGGAGGCTGTTGGGGTCCTTGTCGTGCCGGAGGCGGGTGAGGGGGATGGGCTGGCCGTCCACTTGGAGGGTCATGTCGAAGCAGCCGGCGTACCGGAGCGCACCGCCGTTCCTCACCACCGCGAACATCAGCGAATCGGGATCGTCCGACGTCCAGACGAAGAGGGGATCGATGCTGCCGGGAGCGCTCGGCGCGAGGTGGGTCTTCTGGACGATGGCTCCGGTGTCCGGGTCCTGCTCCCGCACGCTCAGGCAGTGCGGGGCGGACGGCTGGGCGGCGAGAGGCAGGGCGGCCAGAAGAAGGGCGGAGAACAGAAGCGCCAACGCGAACGGGGCTCGGCTCATGCGAGAGATCCTCCTCGCCCTCAGTAACCCGGCCGGAAGGCCCCGGATTCCGCGCCGGGAGCGAACGCCGGGACCGGCCTGCTCGGCCCTTGCGAAGGCGTCGATGATGACCTCCTGGAACGCCGCGGGGCAGCGGTCGATGCTGTCGTCCGAGCACCTCGATGCGGAGGGGCATGGATCAGGCCGTGGTCTCTTTCCAATGCAGCCGCGGCGGCCGCCGCTTCGGGCCGGCGAGCCGCGAGAGCGCCTTGCGGAGAGCAGGCGTCGGAGAGAAGCCGCGATCCATGACCTCAGCGAGCCGCTCGACCTCCGCGTCGGTCAGATCGATACGCTCGGAGAGACCCCGGTCTTGCCTCAAAGGCAGCCGCGTCATCGCGACAAGACCCGCCGAATGAGTGCCTCCCATTCGGGGGTGCTCTCCTTCGCAAACTCATGGAGAAGCCGCGCGCGCTCGCGGCGTGCGGTTTCTTTCTTGTCCCTGCCGGCACACCAAGTCAGCGATGTGCCGGCGGCGGTCTCTTCGAGAAAATCGGGCGCCCACCCGACGACTGTGCCAGCCTTTTCTTCGCGAGCGCTGTAGAGGCCGAGCAAGATACCCTTACAGACCTCCAAGGTCTCGGCCTCGAGCCCGAGATCCATCCGGCGCTTCATGTCCTCCAGGAAGGGGTTCACCGTCTCCTCGAGCAGCTCCCATGCTGCCTCGGAAGGTTCCACATATCCCCAAGAGTGCCGGCCGGCGCGCCCATTGAGGTCATCGAGGCTCAGAGATCTTATGGCGTCCTCCACGTCGTCGGCGACGATTTCGAGCGAGATTTCACCCAGGAGCGACTTGGAGATCTGCTCGGCCTCGATCCCGAGGTTCGGATGGGCGGCGAGCAACCGGCGCAGGACGGCTTGAGCCTCCCAGGGCTCGAGGCGATCGAGAACCGGCGTTTTCTTCGGCGATTGCTCGGCGCCGCTATTTAGAGGTGCGGCCTTTTTTCTGCGGCTCATGCTTCTCGACTCGCTTGGGAGTGGGTACTGGAAGCTCGGGGATCAGGCCCTTCCGGCGGGCGATCGCTTGAATTTCTGGCGGCATGTCGCGCGCGTCTACGATCACGCCGTTCACGGAGATCAACCAAGCCAGCGGATGCGAGTCCAAGATCTCCCGGCGGCAAAGCTCGGGCTCCATCGGACCGATACGCAGAAGATCGCGGATCAGCTTCGCCTTGGCTGCCAGGGTTCTCTTGGGGATCCCGGTGAGCATGCTCAACTGGTCTCCCGTCAAATGCAGGCGTTGCGAGCGGTCAAACAGGAAATTCACGCTCCCAAGGGTGTAGATGACTGCTCCGGCCCAAATGCGCAGGTCGCCGCGTTCGAGCGGCGAGGGACGCTTGCGGGCCAGCTTGGCCACGAGCTTGCGGCACAGATCGCCGTACTCGGCGTCCAGGTGCTCGGCGCAGAACGAGTCGGTCAGCTTGAAGATCTCCTGAGCCTCATGGCGGAGAGCCTCCGGGATGCGGAGGCCGCTGTCGTCCTGATGTCGTCTCATCGCGTCATCCCTTCCTCCGCGCCTTCGAAGGCTTGGTCAACCCCAAGGCGCGGCCACATCCGTCGTCCAATGAGGCGTGGTTATTCTGGAAGGAAGAACCTTCGGTGTCAATCAGCTCATCTCTGGACGCGACGCGGCGCCGTACTGGAGAGCGGCGAGAGGAGCCTGATTGGAGGGCCGGGCTCCTGCGGTACGATCTCTGCGGATCATGCTGAAAAAGTGGCTCCTCTCCGGCGCACTGGTGCTGGCCCTGGTCCTCCTGGGCCTGTCGGCTCGATGGTGGTTGCCGCCCCTGCTGGACCTGGCCGGCAAGCAGTCGTCGCAGATCCAGGGGCTGGCCAGCCTGGTACAACTCGTCCTTTGGATCGCCGCCCCGATTGTGGTGGTGATCCGTCTCGGGCTTCTGCGCCGTCCCGAGCCCCCGGCCCCGGCGCGCCCGGACGCACCCCCCTCGATCGAGCACCTGGAAGTCCGCGTCGAAGCCCCCGAGGCCGCGGATTTCCTGCGCCGGCTCGGGCTGGGGGCGCCGCAGCCGGATCTGGAAAAAGCCGCCCAGGCCTACCTCCAGTACCTGGTGGATGCCTACCGCTATCTCGACCTCCGGGGCATGGGCGTCTCGGACCGCGTCGCCCTCAAGCTGCCGCTCCTGGAGATGTACGTCCCTCTGAAGGCCCGCCTGCACACGCCGGAAGGAGAGACCTGGGCCCGCCAGCTCCGCGTCGCCGGCCGGCTGCCGGCCGCCGAGGAGGGAGCGGACATGGGAGAGCGCCTGTCCGCGCCCGTGCCGGTGCTGGACCTCCTCCAGAAGCACGGCGGCCTGGTCCTGCTGGGAGATCCCGGCGCGGGCAAGACCACCTTCCTCAAGGTCCTGGCCCTGGCGCTCGCCTCCGGTCAGGGAGAGGCCCTGGGGCTCGGTGGCAGGCTCCCCATCCTCCTCCCCTTGGCCGCCTATGCCAACGCCCTGGCCGACAAGGACGTCTCTCTGGACGCGTTCATCGCGCGCTACTACGAGGAGGAGCGGAAGATCCAGGTCCCCCTCGGAGCCCTGCTCGCGCGGGCCCTCCAGGAAGGGAGCGCCCTCCTCCTCCTGGACGGCCTCGACGAGGTGCGGGACGCCGGGCGCCGGCATCTGGTGGTCGACCGGGTGCGGGACTTCTACTCCCGCCACCGCAAGGCCGGCAAGGGCGGCAACCGCTTCGTCCTGACCAGCCGGATCGTGGGCTACCGCGAGGTCCGGCTGGCCGCGGAGGGCTTGGTGGAGGCCACCCTGGTCGACTTCGACGGCGAGGAGATCGAGGCCTTCCTCGGCAAGTGGACGGCCGCCCTCGAAAAGGCCGTGGGCAGCGACACGGAGGTGGCCCGGGCCCAGGCCGAGCAGGAGCGCGTGGAGCTTCTGGAAGCGGTCCGCACCAGCCCTGGAGTGCGGTCCCTGGCGGCCAACCCGCTGCTCCTCACCATCCTGGCGCTGATGAAGCGCGGCGGCATCGCCCTCCCGGACCGCCGGGTGGAGCTCTACAAGAACTACGTCGAGACGCTCCTCAAGCATTGGAACCTGGCCCGCAGCCTGGCGGGACGGTCGGGCCAAGAGGTGGATCTGGTGGAGACGATGAAGATCCTGGAGCCTCTCGCCCTCTGGATGCACGAGGTCTCGCCCGGCGTCGGATTGGTCAAGGAGGGAGAGCTGCTGCGCAAGCTGGAGTCCCTCTGCGCCGGCCGCGGGCACGCAGACCCGGCCCGCGCCGCCGCAAGCTTCCTCAAGGACGTCCGGGACCACTCGTCGCTTCTCCTCAGCCGCGGCGAGCACCACTACGGCTTCATCCATCTGACCTTTCAGGAATACCTGGCGGCGGTGGCCCTGGCACGCAAGGCCCGGGAAGGGAGCAGCACCCTGGTTGAAGCCCTGGCACCGCACGTGGGCAAGGCTCCATGGCATGAGGTGGTCCTCCTCACCATCGGGCATCTGGCCATCGTCGACCAGTGGGAGCAGGCGGCGAGCGAGGTCGTCGAGGGCCTGCTGGACCGGTCTCCGGGTCCGCCGGGCGAGGCCGCGGTCTGGATGGGGGAGGCGGTGGCGGATGCCGGTCCCGGTGCCGTGACGGCGGACTGCCGGCAGAAGGTGGTCGCCGCCCTCCTCGACACCCTGCGGGCCGCCGGCCGGGTCGAGCCCGCCCGCCGGGCCGGGGCCGGCAAGGCCCTGGCCGCGGTGGGAGACCCCCGGCCCGAGGTCATGACCGTGGAGGCCCTGGAGCTCCGCACCGTGCCCGCCGGGCCGTTCCGCATGGGGAGCGAGGAGGACGACCCGGAGGGTTATGAGGACGAGATGCCGGCCCACGACTGCGATCTTCCCTACGAATACCAGATCGGCCGGTACCCGGTGACCGTGGCCCAGTTCCGGGAATATGTGAAAGCCACCGGAGAGCAGCCGGAAGATCCGGACAGCCTGCGCGGCCCCGGCAATCAACCGGTGATCTGGGTGAGCTGGTTCGAGGCCCTGGGCTTCTGCCGGTGGCTGGAGGGCCGCTGGCGCAAGGAGGGCCGCTTGCCGGAGGGATGGAGCGTGAGCCTGCCCTCCGAGGCGGAATGGGAGAAGGCGGCGCGCGGGACCGACGGGAGGAAATACCCTTGGGGTGACGACTTCGATCCGGACCGGGCGAACACCGAAGCCAAGGTCCAGGACGTCAGCGCTGGGGGTTGCTTCCCTGGAGGGTCCAGCCCCTCAGGGTGCGAGGAGATGAGCGGCAACGTCTGTGAGTGGACGCGGAGCCTCTGGGGGACGGAGCGCTTCAATACCACTTTCCGCTATCCCTACAAGCGGCAGGATGGCCGCGAAGATATCAAAGCACCTTCGCAAATCCTCCGGGTTCTGCGCGGCGGCTCGTACTTCGACGACTCCAGGCTCGTCCGTTGTGCGTACCGCGGCAGGGGCGGGCCGGCCGGCCGCCGCGGCGGCATCGGATTTCGTGTCGTCGTGCTCCCATTCTCCTCTGAGCTCTGACCCCTCTGGTCTCTGAAACTCTGGACCTCTTCTTGTGGGGGAGTCCAGGGGGGCTGGGGGGACCCGCCCTGGAGGGGCGGATATTCACCAGCCTGGGACCCCTCCAGGGCGGTCGGAGTGGAGAGGAGCCAGGGGGTGAGGCCACTTCGAGGAGGTAGGCAGGCCTTGCTCGTGGTACGCCAAAGGCGTATAGTGACATGCGATGTTCACGTTCATTGAATCGTCAATCTTCGAGAGGATCTGTCCTCTCTATCTGGATGACGAGGAGTACGCCGAATTACAGCAGTTCATGTTGCAAAATCCAGAGGCTGGTCAAGTCATTCCCGGCTCGGGTGGCGTGCGCAAGTTACGTTGGGCACGGCCGGGCAAGGGGAAGCGCGGAGGTTTACGAGTCATCTATTTCGTCCGTCATGAGCCGAATGAATTCTGGATGTTGACGATCTACTCCAAGGCCAAGCGGGACAA
>QHVW01000975.1 GCA_003223675.1 Acidobacteriota bacterium | reverse complement strand
CCGGACGGAGCGGAAGGTTGCGCCGCACGGGGAGATCTTCGCAACCCATTCGACTGGCTGGATCTTCAGATGGAGGACATCCAACGCGGCGGCGTGGTCGTCGAGGGGACCCGAGGCTCCGAGAGCCACCTCTGGAGCCTGTTGCCGACGTTTCAAATCCTTACGGTGGCGCCGCTCTTCCGGGGCGCGTTGGCCGAGGCCTACCAGATCTCCCGCAGTCGCGAGCGGGCCGGCGATTCCGGGTCTGCGGCCAAGGACCTCGAACGCGCCGCGCAGCTTGCCGATGAAAGCTCCTGCACCGACGCGGCGCTGTGGCTACGGCTCCGGGTGGCCCAGCTCCACGCCAGGGCCTGGCAGTGGCCCGAGGCGGATGCGGAATACCAATCTCTTCTGGCAAACGCCCACGCGTCGGGAGCGGCCCGTTTGGAAGCGCATCTCCAGATGAGCTGGTCGGAAACGCTCGAGGCGCGCGGAGATTTCATACGGGCCCGACAGCAGCTCGAGAAGGCCCTGGAGCTCGAAGAGAAGGGGCATCCGGAAGGCCTGGGGGTGGCGACGGTGCTCCTGCGGCTCGGCAACCTGGCCGACAAGCAGGACGGCCTCGCTGCGGTGAGCAACCTCGCGATGAGCACCGGAAAGCGGGGGGACCTCGCGCAGGCCGAGGTGTATGCAGCCCGCGCTCTGGCCCTCTGGGAAAAGCTCACACCTTCCGGCAGCGCGATCATTCCGAGCCTCCTGAGCTATGGCAACGCGATCTATGCCCGCGGAGATTTCGCCGGTGCCGAGGCGGCCTTCCTCCGCGCCAAAAGGATCCTCGAAAAATTCCAGCCTGAAAGCATCATCCTGGCGAAGACACTGCACAACCTGGGCGAGATCGCCCATCAACGCGGGGATGACGACGCAGCCGAGAGCCTCTTTCGACGAGAGCTGTCGCTTTTTGAAAGGCTCGATCCCAGCGGAAAGCTGATGCGCGACACTCTGATCGGCCTCGGGGGAGTAGCGCTGCAGCGACACCAGAGCGACCAGGCGGAGGCGGCGTGGCAGCACGCTCTGTCGATCAGCGAAGAGCTCAATCCGCAAGGGACCGATACGGCCTGGTGTCTGGTCGGCCTGGCGGAGACGGCGAGGCTCCGGAAGCGGGAGGCGGAAGCCGAAAAGCTGCTGGAGCGAGCCCTGGCGATCTGGCAACAGATCAATCCCGAGGCCGTCGACGCCGGAGTCATCCATCTGAAGCTCGGCATTCTCCGGCTCGAACGAGGACAGATCGAAGCCGCCGAAGCGCATGTGCGCGCAGCGATCCGGATCCAGGAAAAGAATCACGTGATCGTATCCGAGGGGTACCAGGCTCTGGCTCGATTGCAGGAGAGAAAGGGGCAGCGCCAGGAGGCTGCGACGAGCTACCTGGCGGCGGTCGATGCCCTCGAAACGCAACGGACGCGCCTCGGAGGCGCACAGGAGTCGCGATGGCTCTTCGGCTCCTCTCTCGGGGATCTCCACTTCGAAGCCGCTGAGCACCAGATTGCTCTCGCGCAACCGCAGGCAGCCTGGCAGCTCCTCGAGAGAGGGCGCGCCTGGGGTTTTCGGGAGCTGCTCGCCCAGCGGGACCTGCGCTTCGCCAGGGAGATACCAGCAGAGCTTTATGCCGAGCGACACCGGTTGAACGCCGAGTACGACCGGGTCCAGGCAGATCTCGCTCACTGGACCTCCGCACAGGGTCCGGACAAGCGCGCAGCGCTCGAGGGCCGCCTGCGGGACCTGCGGCTGGAGCAGACCGAGGTCCAAAAACGGATCCAGCAGTCCTCACCGCACACCGCGGCTCTCGAAAGCTCCCATCCTCTCGACCTGGCAGCAACGCGCTCCGTCCTCGATCCAGGGACCGTGCTTCTCGAGTATGCGGTGGGGACGGAGAGGACCTGGCTTTTCGTCGTGCAATCCATGGACGTGCCCGGCCCCGGCCTGTCGGTCTTCCTCATCCCTGCCGGCGGGAAGACCCTGCGTACGGAGGTGGAGCGGTGGCGGAATCTCCTGAAGCGCCCGGGCTCCGACTGTGCGGCTCTCCGGACACGGGCGCAGCACTTGTACCACCTGCTCGTCCGCCCCGCTGCCGGAAAGATCGCCCGAGCGCGAAGGATACTCGTCTCTCCAGACGGGCCGTTGCACGCACTCCCCTTCGCAGCCTTGCGGCGGGGAAACCAATATCTCGTCGAATGGAAGCCGATCCATTCGGTGCTCTCCGCTACCGTCTACGCGGAGCTCCGAGGGTCGCATCCGGCGCGGCGAAACCTCCAGGAGGCACGCCTCGACGCGTTCGGCGCTCCTCTTTACCCGCGTCTGGCGCCAGGCAAACTCGCCGATCCCGAGGTCCGAAAAGCCCGGGGGGGGGTGGACCCTGGCACCTCTCCCCTCCACCCGCAAGGAAGTCGAAGCGATCGCCTCCCTTTATCCCAAAAGCCATGTCTATCTCGGCCGGGAGGCCACCGAGGAGAGGGCCAAATCGCTCGGGACGGATTCGGGCCTCATCCACTTCGCCTGCCACGGCCTGCTCGACGAGCGCTTCCCGCTCAATTCCGCCCTGGCGCTGACCCTGCCCGAGCATCCCGTCGAAGGCCAGGAAAACGGTCTCCTCCAGGCCTGGGAGATCTTCGAGAGCATGCACCTCGACGCCGACCTGGTGACCCTCTCGGCCTGCGACACGGCGCTGGGCAAGGAGATGGGGGGCGAAGGGCTCGTCGGCCTCACCCGCGCCTTCCAGTACGCGGGCGCCCGTTCCGTCCTCGCCTCGCTCTGGGGCGTCGCCGACTACTCCACCGCCCGCTTCATGGAACGCTTCTATCGCTATCTCCGCGGCGGCAAATCCAAGGATGAGGCCCTGCGGGCGGCGCAGATCGATCAGATCCGGCAGAAGGGCGGATCGTCCCATCCATTCTTCTGGGCGGCGTTCGAGCTCAACGGGGATTGGCGGTAGGGCCGTTCCGAATTTGGAACGACGTCCGCCTTCGAGCGTTCCAGAAGTGGAGCCTCGA
>QHVW01000932.1 GCA_003223675.1 Acidobacteriota bacterium | reverse complement strand
CCGTCCTCGGGAATGAGGGCGTAATCCTCGTAGGTCAGCTTGCGGGCGAGATCCTGGAGAGCCATCGTTGCTAGTCTCCTGTCGCGGACTATCGTAACACATCCGCCGGATGAGGTCCGATCGCGGGGGTCCCGGGCTGCCGAGGTTCCGTCGCGGCGGAATCTATCACCAGAAGGCGTGCCGCGCCAACAGAGGGGCGGCGATCCGTATATAATCATGAGCCCCTGCCGCACGGCGGCATGAATCCTGAATTCGATTTCGACCGGAGCACCCCTCATATGGCCAAAGCGCGCGTCGCCGTTCTCAAGACCAAGCCCGAATCCATCCTGGAGGACGTCGGGCGGACCATGGAGATGGCCGACGTCCGGCGGCACCTCGCCCCCGGCGCCACCACGATCCTCAAGGACAACATCTCCTGGCACTTCCCCTTCCCCGGGGCGAACACCACCCCCTGGCAGCTCGAGGGGACGATCCAGAAGCTCAACGCCGACGGCTATACGGACCAGGTCTGCGTGCAGAACAACACCGTGGTGACCGATCCCAAGAAGGGGGAGCGGCTGAACCGCTACCTGCCCGTGCTCGACAAATACGGCGTGCCGGTGCGCTACAACTGCTTCGAGAATGATCTCAAGTGGATCACCTACAAGCCCAAGGGGAAGATGCTGGTGCTGCCGAAGATCTACCCCGAGGGGATCACCATCCCCGAGTTCTTCCTCGGCAAGAACATCGTCCACCTGCCCACGGTGAAGTGCCACATCTACACCACCACCACTGGAGCGATGAAGAACGCCTTCGGCGGCCTGCTCAACACCCGGCGGCACTACACGCACTCCTACATCCACGAGACGCTGGTCGACCTGCTGACGATCCAGAAGGAGATCCACTCGGGGCTCTTCGCGGTGATGGACGGCACGACCTGCGGCAACGGCCCGGGCCCGCGGACGATGATCCCCGTCGAGAAGGACTTCATGATGGCCTCGGGCGACCAGGTGGCGATCGACGCGGTGGCGGCCAAGGTCATGGGCTTCGATCCGATGTCGATTCCCTACATCCGGCTGGCGCACGACGCGGGCCTCGGAGTCGGCGATCCGCGCGACATCGAGGTGGTGGGCGAGGACGTCTCGAAGTGGAACTTCCACTTCTCGGTGGGGGACAACGCGGTCTCCCGCTTCGGCGACCTGGTCTGGTTCGGGCCGCTGAAGGGGATCCAGAAGCTGCTGTTCCGGACGCCGCTGGTCTATTTCTTCGTGTTCGGCTCGTACTTCTACCACGACTTCGCGTGGTATCCGACGGTGGGCAAGCGCCGCATCGATCAGTACGCGAAGACCAGCAAGTGGATGCGCCTCTTCGAGCAGTACCCCGAGGCGGTGCGGGAAGAAGAGAAGGCCGCCTGAGCCCCGTCACTCCCACCTCCGAAACGCCCGTGACAGACCTGGACGCCCTGCCCGCCGGATCACCGGAGGGAAAGGGTCCGGGCCTCGACCGGCTGGGGCGGCGGCTGCTGGTGCCGCTCGGGCTCGGCGTTCTCGTGGTCGTGGGGCTGGCCTTGACGGCGAACCCGCGGGAGCTCGCCCGCAGCCTGCGCGTCTTCGATCTCCGCCTGCTGGTGCCCGTGCTGGCGCTCTCGCTGTTCAACTACGGCCTGCGCTGGGTCCGCTGGGAGATCTACCTCCGGCGGGTCGGGGCGACTCTCTCGAAGGGGCGGAGCCTGGCGGTGTTCCTGGTGGGGTTCCTCCTCTCGGTGACGCCGGGCAAGGCGGGGGAGCTCGGCAAGGCGTGGCTGGTGCGGGAGCTCGGGGGCGGCCAGGCGATGCGGGTGATCTCCGTGGTGCTGGCCGAGCGGGTGACGGACGTGCTCGGCACGTTCGTCCTCATCGCCCTGGGCACCTTCCCCCTGCCCGGCGGGCCGTGGATCACCGCCGCGGGGGTGGCCGGGGTGATCGTGACGCTCGTCCTGCTCACCTGGCGGCGGGGGGCCGAGTGGGCCTTCGCGATCCTGCGGAAGATGCCGGTGATCGGCCCGCGCGTGCCGCACCTGGTCGAGATGTACGACCGGCTGCAGGAGCTGCTCTCGCCGGGGCTGGCGGTGATGGCGACCACGGTGGCCACGGTGGCCTGGGCGGCGGAGGGGCTGGGCTTCTGGCTGGTGGTCCGCAACTACGCCCCGAAAGCGGACCTGCTCCTCTCGGTCTTCAACTACACGGCGGCGAACGTGCTCGGGGGGCTCTCGATGCTCCCGGGAGGCCTCGGGGCCGCCGAGGGCTCGCTCGCCGCCCTCCTCCACGGCCAGGGGCTGGACACGGCGGACGCCAGCTCGATCACCCTGATCGTCCGCGCGGCGACGCTGTGGTTCTCGGTGCTGCTGGGGCTGGTGGCGCTGCCGTTCGTGGCGCGGTGGCTGGCGGGACGGGGGGAGCAGGCATCCGATGTCGCAACTTGAGGTGCCAAGTTGGTACCTCAAGATAAGATCCTTACCCCTTTCGGAAACCAAGCTGGCATAGTACAATAAGCACCGGGAGGCGCGAAATGATCAGAACTGTGCATGCGAGATTCGATGGCAAGGCGATCTATCCGGAAGAGCCTGTGCCCATCGCTCCCGACACGGCCGTGATCCTCACGGTAGAGACTCAGGAGCCCGAGGGGCTGGATGCGTCGCCGAGCGAGGAGCAGGTGACGCATTCAATTCCCGTCATGGGGGAGCCCTACTCTTCTCTGAAGTTCGCGATGTCCCTGAACCTGGAAGGACCGGCGGACTGGTCGGAGAATCTGGACGACTATCTCTATCGCGGGAAGCAATTCCCGGATGAATAGGGTCTTCTGGATACCTCCTACGCGGTTGCTCTTGCCACACCGAAAGCCGAGGATCATCGGGTCTCCGACTCTCTGACCACCGACGAGCATTTCGATCAGGCGGGATTTCGAGCCCTGATGAGATCCTGATCCAGGTACGGGCGGCTTGAGGTCACAAATTGTGACCTCAAACCGGACCCTCCTACGCCGTCTTCTGCCCACACTCCGGGCAGAACCGCGGGCTCCCCTCCATCGCCGCGCCGCAGCTCGTGCAGTGCTTCTTCTGCAGGGTGGGGGTGCCGCACTCGGGGCAGAACTTGGCGCCGCCGGTCTTGGCGCCGCAGGCCTTGCAGGTGGCGCCGGTGACCTGGCCGAGGTCGCGGTTCTTCATCCAGTCGACCTGCTGGGCCTTCTCGAAGGCCTGGGCCTTGGCGGCTTCGGCCTGAGCGGAGGCGATCTCCTCGTCGAGATCGGGGGCGCACCACTCGCAGAGGCCCGCCTTCTCGTTGAAGCAGACCGGCCCGCAGACCCACCGGCCGCAACGCGTGCACTGCTTGAAGATGGGACGGATCTCCTCCGTCGCCTCTTTCAGGGCGGCGTCGTGCGCCGGACCGCCCACCGCGCGCTGGATCTGGTAGGCGGTGTCCGAGACCTTCCCGAACAGCCCGCCGAAGAGCCCGCCCGCCACTTCGGCCGCCGTGGCCGCGAGCCCCATCTTCGAGCTCTTGAAGGTCGACATGTAACCGTTGCCGCACTTTTCGCAGTAGAACTTGAACTGGTAGCCGCGGTCGGTCGAGAGATCTTCGTAGTTGCCCGTAAACTCAACTTTGCCCATCGTTGATCCTTCTCCGCAAATGGTTTAGCCCGGCTATGGTAGCACGACGCGAGGCGGCTCATTCCGGGCTGGAGATCTGGTCGAGCAGGGCCGGGATGTCGTCGTAGTCCTCGACCCAGATGGTCTTGACGCCCATGGCCTCGAAGAGGTTGCGGTCGTAGGCGTCGGCCTGCTCGAGGATGGCCCGCACGGGCTCCTTGAGCTCCGGGATGTCCTCGGGCGGCGGGATGTCCATCTCCTGGCGGAACCGCCGCGCCCGGTCGCGGATGTCGCGCAGGACGGTGCGCACCTCGGCCGGGGCGATCTTGTGCCGCTTCTGGATCTGCCAGTGGGCCGGGATGTCGCCGAAGACGTAGCTCGCGTCGAGCAGCCGGCGGAGGTTGGGGTCGAGCATCGACAGGCCGATGAAGAGGACCGTGTTGTGCCGGAGGTAGCTCACGATCGAGGTCAGGGCCCAGTGGAAGACGGTGGTGGTCAGGCCGTGGTAGTCGTCCTCGGTGAAGACGAGCCGGCAGTCCTCCACGTCCCCCTGCTGCGGCAGGAAGCCGTGGGGGTGGAGGATGGGGAGCGACTTGTCGCGGCTCCGCCGGGAGCTCCAGACGGGCCGGAAGTCGATCTCTCCGTCGAGCTTCCGCTCCAGCAGGTCGTCGTAGTTGAAGGAGACGACCGCGGCGACCCCGTCCTGGTCCCCGGACTTCTTGATGAAGTCGGCCACGGCGGTGAGCGTGGTCGGCTCGTGCGGGGTGGGGGGATGCCCGGGGTAGAGGTGCTGGCGGACCTTTTCGAGGAACAGGGCGTGGGGGTCCTGAGGGTTCTTGGACCGGCTCGCCCGGCGGCGGATCTCGTTCTTGACCACCCGGGCGAGGATGATCGGGTCGTACTCGTAGTAGTCGACCAGCCAGGCGGCGAGGGCGCGCCGGAACGGCAGGTCGATCGGCTCCAGCCGGCGGGCCAGATCGGTCTGGTCGAAGAGGATCTCCAGGACCAGGTCCTTCCAGGTGGGGATGCCGTAGGGCTTGGAGACGCCGGCACCGAGGAAGAGCACGAGGTCCTTCTCGGCCCAGGCATGCCGCAGCCCTTCGAGATGGCTGCGGTTGACCAGGCTGCGGCCGATCTTCCGCGTCTCGGGCTTCTTCCGTTGCTTGGGCTCCCCTTCGCTCACGTCCCGTCTCCGTGCCGGATTTGTGCCAGAGTACCGCATCCATGAGATCCCCGCGCCGTCCGCTGCTCCTCGCCATCCTGGCGCTGGCGCTTGGTGCTCGCCTGGCGCACCTGTGGGCGGTGCGGGACCAGCCGTTCTTCGCCTCCCTGGTGATGGACAGCCAGGAGTACGACCGCTGGGCGCAGGGGATCGCGGCCGGCGACTGGCTGGGCTCGGGGGTGTTCTTCCAGGCGCCGCTCTACCCCTATCTGCTGGCCATCGTCTACGCCCTCCTGGGGCACCGGCTGGCGCTCGTCTACCTGCTCCAGATCGGGCTTGCGGTGGCTGGCTGCTGGGCCCTCTATCGGGCCGGCCGCGAGATGGGGGGCGAGAGGACGGGGCTCGGGGCGGCGCTGCTGGCGGCGGTCTACGGCCCGTTCCTGTTCTACGATGTGCAGCTCCTCAAGGAGTCGCTCGCCGTCACGGTGACGGCCTTCCTTCTCTGGGCCTTGGCGGCGGCGCGGACGCGGCCGGGGCTCGGGGTCTGGCTCGGCGCCGGCCTCCTGCTGGGGGTGCTGGCGCTGCTGCGGGAGAACGCGCTGCTCGTCCTCCCCTTCCTTCTGCCCATCGCCTGGCACCTGGAGGACCGCTGGAGCGGGCTGGCGCGCCGGGGGGGCGCGATGGTGGCGGGGCTCCTCCTGGCCCTCCTGCCGGTGGCGATCCGGAATGGGATCGTCGGGGGGGATTTCCTGCCCACGACCTCGCAGGGCGGGGTGAACTTCTACATCGGCAACCACGCCGGAGCGGACGGCACCTACCAGCCGATCGTGCCCGGCAAGCAGATCCCGGAGCTGGAGCGGAAGGAGCCGGCGCGGGTGGCCGAGCAGGCCCTGGGACGTCCGCTCTCGGCGGGCGAGGTCTCCCGCTACTGGCTGGGCCAGGGGCTGCAATGGGCCCGATCGCATCCCGGAGACTTCCTGCGCCTCCAGCTCCACAAGCTCGGCCTGTTCTGGAGCTGGTACGAGCTGCCGGACGCGGTCGACTACTACTACGCGAAGACCCTCTCGCCGGTGTTGCAGCTGCCGCTGCTCGAATTCGGCGGCGCGGTGATCCTGGCGCTCGCCGGGCTCGTCCTCGCCCGCCGCCGGCTCGAAGATTTCGCGCCCGCCCTCCTCTTCGCGCTCGGCTGGATGGTCTCGACGGTGATCTTCTTCCTCTTCTCGCGCTACCGACTGCCCGCCGTCCCGGCCCTCCTGATTTTCGGGGGCGTGACGCTGGCGGAGATCCCGGCGGCCTGGCAGCGACGGCGGCGGGAGGCGGTGATCCTGATCGCGGTCTGCCTCGCGGCCTTCCTGCTCCCCCGCCTGGCAGGCTTCGAGCCGCGGATGGACCTGGTGCACTACAACCTCGGCCGGCTCTACGAGGAGCAGGGGGACCACGAGAAAGCCCGGGCGGAGTATCAGGCGGCCTTCGTATTGAATCCGCAGGACTTCCTCGCCTGTCTGAACCTGGGAAACCTCGCGGCCCGCCAACGGGACTGGCCCACGGCGCTCCGCTTCTACGAGCGGGCGGAGGCGCTGGAGCCGCGGTCGGACGACGTGCAGAGCAACCTCGGTGGCGGCTGGATGGCGGCCGGGGACCTCGCGCGGGCCGAGGAGCACCTCGACCGCGCCCTGGCCCTGAACCCCCGGAACCTCTCCGCGCTCCAGAACAAGACGCTCCTCCTGGCGCGGCGGGGGGACCTCGCCGGCGCCCGCGCGCTCAACCGCCGGCTGCTGGAGGTCGATCCGGAGAACCCGGCGGGGCTGCGGCTGAAGGCGCGTCTGGAGCGGGCGCCATAGGCGAAAACTCATACACCCTGTTCGTCGCATCCTCATACCGCAGCGCGAAGAGGCTGGGCAACGAGGCCGCCCACCGGCTCTCGATGGAGAAATCGAACTGCGGATACCGGCTCAGGTGGACCCAGCGGATGTGCTGCTTCGCCAGGTTGGCCACCCAGGCGCGTGGATCGGGATCGACCCGCGGCTGGCACTCCGGATACTCCCACGCCTTGCGGTGATCGGCCGCGTTGAGGTTGACATAGCGGGCGTCCCGCTCCAGGCGCGGCCCCATGGCCGGATACTGGAAGTAGTTGTTGGGCGCGTGGACC
>QHVW01000829.1 GCA_003223675.1 Acidobacteriota bacterium | reverse complement strand
GGTGAAGGCCCAGGTGACGGCGACGGGGGAGACGAAGAAGATCGGGAGCTGGAACGCCCACAGATACAGGGTGGACATCACCAACCCGGCGGGCCTGCACCTCGACACCACGGTCTGGGCGAGCCCGGACGTCGCCTCCCACCAGGCCCTCACCCGGCTCGCCGCCAACATCGCCGCCCTCCAGCCGGGCTCCGCAGACTGGGCCCAGAAGCTCGGCCAGATCGAGGGGTTCCCCGTGCTCCAGGAGGCGGACGTCACCATGGGCACGAGCCACTTCAAGACCCGCGAGGAGCTGGTCGGCATCGAGACCAGGGACGCCCCGGCGGGCGCCTACGAGCCGCCGGCTGGCTACACCGCCCAAGCCTACGCCGGGCTCCAGCAGTAGACCCTCACCTCCCCGGCCCTCCTCTCCCAGCCCTCCACCCACCCCTTCCGGGGAGAGGAGGGAGAAAAACGTGGCTCAGGCTTTTAAGCCCCTCTCTCCCCGGCAGGGCGGGAGGAGGGAAGGGAGAGAGGGGTTGGGGAGTGAGGGGCTTATTTTCCCTGCGAGATCTGGCGGCGCAGCAGCTCGTTCTCGAAGGCCATGCCGACCTGGGCCGTGGCCAGCTCCAGGATGTCGATGTCCTCGATCGGCTTCTCGTTGTCGCCGTTGTCCGTGTAGATGACGGAGATCACCCGCTGCGAGCCGAGCACGGGGAAGATCACCGCCTGGCCGTTGCGGGGGGAACCGACCATGGAGCGGAAGGGCTCGGGGAGCTCGGCCGCGTCGAAATTGACGCTCTGCACCTCGCCGGTGTCGAGGCTGTGGGCCAGGCTGCTGCCGAGGTTGAGCGGCACCTTGAGGCCGCGCGTCACCTCGGCGAGCGGCCGGCCGGTGGGGTCGCTGCCGAAGGCGCCCAGCGCCACCAGATGGTCGCGCTTGACGAGGAAGAGCACCGCCCGCTCCACCGATTCCGAGATGATGTGCATCAGGTTGAGCGCCACAGTGGCCGAGATCAGCCCCGAGCGCAGGTCGCCGAACACCCGGCGCAGGCGGGCGACCCCGGACCTCATGTCCGGCCGCGGCGCGCCGCGCACCAGGTCGCGCCGGCTCTCGATGACGTTCTCGACGCAGGCGACCACCGCCTCCACCTCGGCCGGCAGGGCCGCCAGCATCCCCGCTTCGTAGACGCGGGCGAACGGCGTGCCGGGGTCGACCAGGGCCACGAACGAGGCGCGGGAGTGGGCGCGCCGCACCGCCGCCGCCGCCTCCAGGCCGACGTTGCGCCGCCGCAGGTCGATCACCACGATCGGCGGCGGCTCGCCCGGCTCGGGATTGCCGGCCTCTTCCAGGGAGACCAGCTCCGTCCCCGCCACCTCGTGC
>QHVW01000828.1 GCA_003223675.1 Acidobacteriota bacterium | reverse complement strand
GTCCGTAGAGACGTCCCAGCCCGTTCACCTCAACGCCGCACAGTACGAGCGTCATGATCGTGGACCGGGAAGGAATCTGAAGGGGGCTCTTCGAAGGGTGCTGGAGGCGGACTGGGCCCGGATGGACTGCGCCATCCGGGCCTTGCTGGACGAGCGGTCCTGAAGCCAGAGCCGCTCAGGAAGGCGCAGTCATTTTACGGAAGCTGATGTAGGACAGGGCGCCCAGGACGAGGTAGCCGACCGACCAGGACCACGCCTCGGGCCCGTCCCCGACCGCGAGATGGGCGATGAGGGCCGAGACCAGGACGATCGTGAAGCCGGCATAGGCCCACTCCTTCAGACGCGGCGGGGCCATGGGCAGGATCAGGACCAGCAGGCCCGCCAGCTTGGCCCAGCAAAGCTCGATTCGGAAATAGCTCGGGAAGCCGAGGTGGCTGAAGACCTGGGCGACCTGGGGCAGGCAGAGCTGGGCGTAGACGGTGAACCCCATCATCAGGCAGAAAAGGATCGTGGAGATCCAGTAGACGGTCTTGGCGCGTTTCGATCCGGGCATCGGTCCTCCTTTTTTGTTCATTGGGTTTGCCGGCGTCCGCCCGCGTCGTCGGGAAGCTGGGGGAGGTTTATCAGAGGAGGGGCGAGGGAGCCAAGCGGGTATGCCCGGCGCCGGGTCTGCCCCTTGCGGAATTCGCGGATCGCTGATAGATTGTGAGCAGAGCCTAAAAGTAAATCTATATCTAAAACGGTTGCTCGAATTGCAATATCGAGAACCGTTCCATTCCGGCCAGCGGATCGTGCCCGGATGACGGTCCAGCCGGAGAAAGGTGGGTATTCCAATGAGTGGGAACGGATGGGAGCATACCTTGCTTCCGAGAGCCGCACAGATCATGGACCATCTGCAGAAGGGGACGCCGCTGCCGCCGTATGATCCGAAGCTCGCCTGGGGAGTCGACGGCGCCCCCCAGGCGTCTCCCAACCACGAGGCGGAAGCCTGGGGCAGCGAGCTCCTCCGCTCCGCCCTGGCGGTGCGCGACCATCAGCCCAACGAGCCCGCGCGCTTCGCGACCGCCAAGAAAGTGGTGCTCGACGCCTATTTCCCCCGCGAATTCGGCGAAGGCGGCAAGGGTATCGGCCTGTGGGCGTCGGAGACGTTGTGCCCTGACGCCCACGGCGGCCAGCACCTGACGGGCCTCATGCTCACCCGCCTGGCGTCCGTGATCTCCCAGGACGCCCAGCTTCTGCCTCTCAGCGACCGTCTGGTCCGCCAGAACGGCGCGGCGCTGCTCTGCTTCGCGACGACCCCCGACTTGGAGGTCTGGTCCTGCGGCTGCCGGGCGCCCGGCAAGCCGGCGGCCACCGCGGCGACGGCGTGGCTGCGCGAGATGTTCGGGGCACCCCAGAAGGGCGACATCGCCCAGAATCCCAACGCGATCCTCGACACGTTCTATCTGGCGACCCGGATCGCCCGGCACATGGGCTCGGGTATCCTGAAAAAGCAGGGCGTCCAGGCGGGGCCGTGCATCCTCAAGTATCCGATGACGGTCTATCGCTTCAAGCAGGGGCACCTCTCCATCATGACGGCCGCGGCCTCGAAACGGCCGCCTTCGCCGGCCTCTGACTGGTGCCAGGTCATCTACAGCAAGACCGGACCGGCCGCCGTGACCTACGGGACGGATTGGAGAACGGCCGTGCCGAAGGTACCTGATGGCGCCCAGCCCACCCGCTTCCCGCAAAAGGGGTCTTCACGCCGCGCCGCAACGGGTGGCCGGAAGCCAGGGGCCTGAGCCAGGCGCTTCGAGTCTCCCTCCGGCCTGAGCTTGGGGATACTCTCCCCCTTTTGGGGAGATCCTCGTCGCTTTGGGGAGAGGGTCCGTCTTTTTTGGGGACCCCGGCTTTATATGGGGAGACCCCTCGTACTATATGGACGAGGGGTCTCCCGAAAAAGACGGAGCCTCGGCCAAAAAAGACGAGGGGGTTCCCAAAAAAGACGACCCCTCTCCCAAAATGGACGAGGGGTCCCCCAAAAAAGACGGAGCCCCGTCCAAAAGAGACGAGGGGTCTCCCAAAAAAGACGAGGGGTCTCCCGAAAAAGACGGAGGCTCGTCCATATAGGACGAGGGGTCTCCCCATATAAACCCGGGGTCCCCCCAAAGCGCCGAGGGGCCCCTCGGCGTGGGTCCCTGGCTCGGCCCCAGGGCTCCCGAGAGCGGCCCGCCTCCCCGACCTCCCCCCTGTCCCTCTCCCCTCGCCTCCTCCGGGCCCGCCGCTGGCGCCGGAGACCGGAACCGCAGTTTCCGCTCCTCCTTGAGGACACTGGGATCCATCCCGGCCCGTTGTAGAGTCCCTCCCAAAGGAGGAGCGATCCATGAAGAAGCGGATTCAGAGGAAGTTGGAGCTCAGTCGTGAGACGTTGCGGTTCCTGGGAGAGGCCGGGTTGCGCGAGGCCGCCGGCGGGCGCTCTGCTTCGTGCCCCCAG
>QHVW01000827.1 GCA_003223675.1 Acidobacteriota bacterium | reverse complement strand
CCGCCGATGAAGGTGACGATGGCCGGAGCCGCCGCCATGGCGAAGGCGCCGATGCCGGCCGTCTCGGTGATGGTGCTGTCGCCGATGTCCGGGTTGGCGTCCGCGCTCGAAAAGCCCGGGAAGTAGAGGCCGTCCGGCACCTGGGAGGGCGCGGTAAACCAGCGGTCGCCCAGGCCGCTCACCCGGATGCCGAAGTCGGTGCCGTTGCGGGCCATGGTGGAGACGAGCGTGCTCCCCTCGACGCCGTGGGCCGCGTCCGCCATGGCCTTGCAGGCGGCCATCACCGGGTTGAGCACGGAGAGCGGGTTCTCCCCCAGGAATTTCAGGATCTCCGCGTGGATCTCGCGCGACGGGTTGAAGGTCGACGCCGTCCAGCAGCTCGATCGCCCGGCCCAGGACGGGGGCCAGGAAGTCGTTCATCCAGCGGAGCTTGGTGAGGACGTCTTTGCTGAAGGCGCCGTAGCGCAGGACCTTGCCGTACCCCTCGTTGAGGTTTGAGAAGGTGCGGTGGCCGTGGGTGGCGTCCTCGACCACGTAGACCTTCATCGAGGGAGAGATGACGCCCGCCATCGGCCCCACGGCGCCGTGGTGGTGGCAGGGCTCCAGCCGGACCTCCCCCCGCTCGACCAGGGCTACGGCGCCGGCCTCGTCGCGGGCGCGCCCCTCGAAGAGGAGGGCGCCGATCACCGCGCCGCGCAGGGGGCCCGAGGCGCGCTCCCACTCGATGGGAGGGCCGGCGTGCAGCAGGAGGTCGTCCGCCATGCCGGGGATGACCTCCCGCGCGGTGGCGAGCCCCTTGAGGACCGGCCGCGAGGCCATCATGCGCTCGACGGCGGTGCGGTTGGCCTGATCGATATTCATGCGCTTTTCATCCTCGCCAGGATCGCCGCCAGCGTCTCGTTGCCTCCGGCCGGAGGCTTCCATTCGACCTGGACCGCGGGAGTCCCTTGAGCGACGAGGCTATCGTAGAAGGACTCCAGGCCGACGTTGATCGCTCCCCTGACCGGCTCCAGGGGTACCGGCTTGCCGCTCTCCTCGCTTTCCGGCAGGCGCTGGGTGGCGAAATCCACCAGCTCGCCCGCCGTGCGGAAGACGCGGGCGCCGGCCCGTTCCAGGGTCTCGATCTGGTGCCTGAGATCCTGGGGGTCCTCGTCGGTGCCGATCACGAGGGCGGCCACCTCCAGCTCCGGCCGCCGGGAGCGGGCCTCCTCGATCGCGGGCGCGAGCTCGCCGGCGGGATCGGCGTGCGATCCTTCACCCAGGACGACGTCGAGGAGGATCAGGGAGATCTGAGGATCGGCGGCCTCCTGGCGGAGGAGGCGGAGGCGGAGATCCTGATCGATCATGGGATGCAGGCGGCCGACGGTGTATTCGTCGTCGCCGAGGTCGAGGATCTGGTAGCTCTCGGGAGGAAGGACCGCCGAGAGCCCCAGCAGTACCTCCTGGGCCAGGGTGCCGCCCGAGAAGAGGCCGCGCAGGTGGCCGGAAACAGGGACTCCAGGGACTCCAGGGACAGCAGGGATCTGGATAGCCAATTCCGCGGCCTCGCTGAGGCTGGCGGCAAAGCGGAGGTTGCCGATCCGGCGCCCGGGGAGCGGCGCGCCGAGGAAGTAGACCACCACCGGCTTGCCCGCGGACCGGGCGAGCCCGAGCAGGCGGGCGGCCACCTCACGGGCGGGCGGCTTCGAGATCAGGACGATGACCTCCGTCTCGGGGTCGCGGCGGAGCAGGTCGAGCGCTTGCAGAGCGGTGATGCCGCCGACCTCGGCCGCGAGGTCACGCCCACCGGTGCCGATCGCCTGCGAGATCCCGGAGCCCAGGGTGTGGAGGTGGCTCATCACCGCTTGGAGCCCGGTGCCGGAGGCGCCGATCAGGCCCACGGGCCCGCGGCGGACCCGGTTGGCGAAGCCGAAGCGCATGCCGCCGATCACCGCCGTGCCGCAGTCCGGCCCCAGCACCAGCAGCCCGCGCTCGCGGGCCTTCCGCTTCAGGGCCACCTCGCTCTCGATCGGCACGTTGTCGCTGTAGAGGAAGACGTTGCGGCCGTGGTCGAGCGCCTCCTCAGCAACACCAGCGGCGTGACGGCCGGGGACGGAGATCAGCACCCAGCGCGCCTCCGGGAGCATCTTCAGGGCGGAGGCGAGGCTGCGCGGCCGGAAATCCTGCTCACCGCCGGTTCGCCGCACCTGGAGGAGGGCGTCGACCCGGGCCAGGGCCTCGCCCGCCGCCGCGTCGCTCTCGGCCTTGACGGCGATCAGCAGGTCTTGGGGGCCGGCCGCGGGCGC
>QHVW01000931.1 GCA_003223675.1 Acidobacteriota bacterium | reverse complement strand
CCCGCGGCGCGCCCGGGATTCGATCTCGACGTGGATCAGGAGGAAGCGGCCGGTCCCTTGCAGAGGCGCCCGGGCCAGGAGATCCGCGATGCCATGGGTCCGGGGTGGCGCGGTGGCGACGAATTCCTTGTCCAGGAACGCCACCGCCCCCAGGTCCAGGCGCGCCGCGAGGTCCGGCGCGACGAGGCGCAGGAAGCCGGCGAAGAAGGCCCGGAGCAGGCTCTTGAACAGCGGATCGTGGGGCGCCATGTCCTTTACCGCCCGTACACCGGACCCGGCAGCCGCTTCACCCAGCCCCCGAGCTCCAGCTCGAGCAGCGCCGCGAGCACCCGGTCGACCGGGGATTCGAGGCGGATGGCGATCTCGTCGGCCAGCCGGGTCGAGCCCGGCGGGATCTGGGCGAGGACCTGGCCGGCGAAGCCGGGGGGAGGCTCCGGCTCGGGAGCGGACGGCGGCAGGGCAAGCTGAGCCGCGGCGGCGGTAGGGAGGAGCAGCTCCAGGAGATCCGCCGGATGCTGGACGAGCTGCGCCCCTTCGCGGATCAGGGCGTTGGCGCCGAGCGAGCCTTCATCGAAGATGCGCCCCGGCACCGCCCAGACGTCCCGGCCGAGGTCGAGGGCGTGGCGGGCCGTGATCAGCGAGCCCGAGCGCAGGGCCGCCTGCACCACCAGGGTGCCGGCCGCCAGCGCCGCCAGCGAGCGATTGCGCAGGGGGAAGTGCCAGGCGCGGGGGATCAGGCCGCAGGGGAATTCGGTCACCACCGCGCCGCTGGCCGCAATCTCGTCCGCCAGCCGGCCGTGACCGCGGGGGTAGTCCACCCCCAGCCCGCAGCCGAGCACGGCCACCGTCCGGCCGCCGGGAGCCGCCAGGGCACTCCGGTGCGCCGCGGCGTCGATCCCCTGGGCGAAGCCGGAGACCACCGTGACCCCGGCCGCCGCGAGCGCGCGGGAGAAGAGGTCGGCGGCCTCGCGGCCGTAGGCGTCCGCGCGCCGCGAGCCCACCACGGCCACGGCGGGGCCGGCCGGGATCTCGCCCCTTATATAGAGGACGGGGGGCGGCGGCGAGAGATGGCGCAGGCCGGACGGATAGCCGTCGTCGTCCACGGTGACGATCCGGCCGCCCAGACGCTCGGCTCCGGCGGCCTCCCGGGCCGCGGTATCGGCGGCGGTCTCGATCACCGCCAGCGCTTTGCGCATCTGGGCACGGGGGACGCCGGCCTCGGCGGCCAGGACATCGGGGGGTGAGCCCGAGGCGGACCAGCGGTCCAGCTCCTGGGCCAGCCGGTAGGCGGCGGGACGGGAGAGGGCAGGGGCGGCGTTGAGGGCGATCAGCAGCTCAGGGCGGGTCGGTTGGGCCATGATGTCGGAGGTCTCCTTTGGGCTCGTTCACCCACAGAAGACGTAAAAAATGGGCCCTTCTGACAAACCCTTTGCTGCCAGAGAGTTGCAAGCACGGTTTCCGGCGGTGAACCGGAGAGCGCCGGCCGGGGACCCAGGCTTTTTGAGGAGAGGATTCGCGGGCCGGAAGGTCCGGCATGCGTTGTGTATACTAGCCCCCTCGGAATTACGGGCGATGACCCTCACCGATCTACCTACCCGGTCCCGGCACCGGTCCCTCTTCGAGGTCCTTTCGATGCCCTCACGCTCTCCTGTCGTCTTTCTCTTCCTCCTCGCCGCGGTTTGCGCGCTCCCCGCCTGCAGCGGCAACCGCCAGCAGCCGGATCAGGCCTCGGCCCAGCTCGCCTTCGGCGTGGACATGGCCCGCCAGGGTCTCTGGAAAGAGGCGCTCTTCCGCTTCACGGAGGCGGAGACGCTCGACCCCAACAACGCGCGCATCCACAGCAACCTGGGCGTGGCGTACGAGGCCTCGGGCCAGTTCGAGAAGGCGCTCTCCTCCTATCAGAAGGCGCTGCAACTGGCCCCCAACGACAAGGGGATCCGTTCCAACTACTCCCGTTTCGTCGAGTTCTACCAGGGCTACAAGGGGGACAAGACCAAAGGCGGCCAGCCCAGCTCCACGACCACGACCAACAAGCCGGCGGCGCCTCCCGCGACGGCTCCGCCGCGGCCGCCGGGAATCTCCGAGCCGCCGTCCATCCCAGGGGACACACCGCCCCCTCCGACGGACAACCGGCCGCCGTTTTAGCACCCCGTTCGAGACGGACGGGCTGATCTCAGGAGGATTGGAATGAAACGCAACCGCTCGCTCGCTCTCGCGGCCCTCCTCGCGTTCGTCTCCCTGCCCGCCTTCGCGGGATCGGTCGAGGTCAAGCTGACGCTGCCCCAGCGCGCGAAGCTCGATCTCCAGGGCCGCAAGTCGATCGCGGTGGTCCCCTTCCTGGTCGTCCGCCAGGAGGGGGCCGAGAAGGTCAAGGGGCGCGACATCGACGTGCAGAAGGAGTTCGACCGCTATCTGGTCAAGATCATGCGCCGGGAGACCGATCTCAAGGTGATCGAGCCCGGCCCGGTCGACTATCCGACCTACGATCTCGCCCAGCTCGGCAAGCAGACCGATTTCTGGCACGCCCTGGGAGAGCGGACCGGGGCCGACCTGGTGCTCGCCGGCGGCCTCGACTTCGACATCCAGGACCGCAGCGGCTACCGCACGGAGGAGTACGTCTCCCCCTACAACGGCCGCACCTACCTGCGCCAGGTGCTCGTCGAGCAGACGGGCTTCCAGTACGACATCCTGATGCAGGTCTACGACGGCAAGACCGGCGAGCTGATGTACCAGGACAATTTCAAGGACTTCCAGAGCTTCGAGGGGGAGAACACCGACCCGCTCGCCGGCATGTTCAAGAACCTGCTCTCTCTGGAGGATCGCATCGTCAACGTGTTCAAGCAGAAGGACGTCGAGGCCAGCCGCATCCTGTTCACCCAGTAGAGTTGACAAGAGAGCAAAGGAGATCTCGTTGACGCGCTCATCGCATCGCCCGTTCGTCACTGCTCTCACCCTTGCCGCCGGCGCCGCCTGGATGCTCCTGGCCTCGGCGCCCGTCGCGGCGCAGTTCGGACCCTCGCTCTACGGCGAGGGGTTCGGCAAGAACAAGGTCACCTATCGGACTTTGAAGTGGGAGATCTACCACTCGCCGCACTTCAACGTCTACTACTACAAGGAGGAGGAGGCGCAGCTCCAGAAGGTGGTCTCCTTCGCCGAGAGCGGCTACGACCAGCTCTCGCGGGCCTTCAATTACCAGATCAAGGAGCCGATCCCGCTGCTCTATTACGCCACCCACTCGGCGTTCGAGCAGAACAACGTGGAGCTCGGCTTCATCCCCGAGGGGGTGGGCGCCTTCTCCAGCCCGGCGAAGTTCCGCATGGTCATGCCGATCGACCTCGCGGACCCGGAGCTGATGCAGCTCATGCTGCACGAGATGACGCACATCTTCCAGTTCAAGATGCTCTTCGAGGGGAGCCTCGCCCGCGCGGTCGCCTCCGGTCCGCCCACCTGGTTCCTGGAGGGCATGGCGAGCTACATGGCGAAGGACGAGAGCCAGCGCGACAGGATGTACCTGCGCGACGCGGTGGTCAACGACATCATCCCCTCGGTGACGCGCACGGACTTCACCGGCTTCTTCGCCTACCGCTTCGGCCACGCGGTGTTCGACTTCATCGAGGAGCGCTGGGGCAAGGAGGGGTTCCTCGACTTCATCTACGAGATCCGCAACACCCTGGGCGCCCGGGTGGACCGCGCGGTCAAGCGGGCCTTCAAGATGGAGCCGGAGGACTTCGACATCGAGTTCCGGCGCTGGCTGCGCCGGAAGTACCTGCCGGAGCTGGTGAGGACGGGCGAGCCCTCGGACTTCGGCCACGTCTTCCGTATCAGGGAGGGGGAGGCGCAGGGGACGGAAACCATCTCGCCGGTCGCCTCGCCGTCCGGCGACCTGGTCGCCGCGGTCTCCGGCTACCGCGGCAAGACCGACCTCGTCCTCTACGACACCAAGTCGCGCAAGCTGCTCCGCAACCTGACCCACGGCTTCTCGAACGACTACCAGTACCTGGTGGCCCAGGAGCTGGCCATCGGCCGCAAGCTGGGGCGCGACCTCAGCTTCTCGCCGGACGGCAACACCATCGCCGTCTTCGCCAAGCGCGAGAGGGGGCGCAGCCTCCTGCTGGTCGACGTGCTGCACGGCGGCGTGCGCGAGGTCATCGACCTGGCCGACATCGAGCAGGAGATGTCCCCCGCCTTTTCGCCGGACGGCAGGACGATCGCCTTCTCCGGCTGGCGCAACGGCCAGTTCGACATCTTCTTCCTCGACCTCGCCACCAAGGCGATCACCAACTTCACCAACGACGAGATGTATGACGGCGCGCCGGTCTTCTCCCCCGACGGGCGCTCGCTGGTCCTGGTCTCGACCACCGGCAGTGGCAACAAGATCTTCCGCGTCGACCTCGACAAGCCGGGGGTCCGCTACGAGCTGACGACGGGCGAGTCGAACGAGAACGACCCCACGTTCTCCCCCGACGGCAAGCGGATCTACTTCACCTCGGACCGCAAGGGGCCGGAGAACATCTTCAGCCTGGATCTCACCAACGGCAGGCTCGTCCAGTACACCGACGTGGTCACCGGCGCCTTCATGCCCACCGTGCTCCACGAGACGGAAGGCCAGGAGCGGCTGGTCTTCAACGGCTACTGGAAGATGAGCTTCGACCTCTACGTGACCAACGTGGACGCGCCGGTCCACGAGCCGCAGACGGTCCAGGTCGCGTCCACGCCCGCCCAGCCCAAGGAGCTGCCGCATTTCGAGCCCGACATCCAGGTGAGCATCGACCCCGCCAACCGCGAGGGGTACAGGGGACGCAAGTTCTTCCTGGAGGACGCCGGCGCCTATTTCGGCGTCAACACCGACCAGACCTACGTCGGCCGCATCCTGCTCTCGTTCTCCGACTACCTGGGCGACCACCGGCTCATCGCCGACCTCAGCTCGATCGACGCCCTGTCGAACTTCGACATCACCTACGCCGACCTCTCCCGGCGCTGGCACTGGCAGGTCGAGGCCTTCGACAACCGCACCTACTACTACACGGGCGACCCGCTCATCGACCGCACCCAGCGGGGGCGCGTCACCTATCAGGTGACCGGAGCGTCCGCCTCGATCATCTACCCGCTCAGCTTCTATCACCGGATCGAGGGCGGGCTGGGCTACATCTACCGCAAGGACGCCTTTCCAGTCGTGGGGTCCGATCCGTTCAACCCGGATTTCCAGACCTTCTCGGACGAGTTCCCCATCGCGCAGAGCGCCCTGATCGGGGACTCGGCGACCTTCGCCGAGTATGGGCCGATCTCCGGCCGCCGCTGGCGTATCGGCCTCGGTTACGCTCCCGACTTCCACAACAGCAGCGGCGGCGGCTCCAGCAGCGGCAGCACGCTGTTCTTCTCGACCGACCTCGACTTCCGGCAGTACATCCCGGTGACGCAGCGCAGCAACATCGCCTTCCGCGCCTACGCCGGCCAATCGACCGGCAACCGGCCGACCCCGTACTACATCGGCGGCCTCGATACCCTGCGCGGCATCGACTTCCGCTCGTTCAGCGGCGATCGGGCGTTCTTCTCCAACCTGGAATACCGTTTCCCGCTGCTCGACGTGGTCGCCACGCCGTTCCTGGCCTTCCGGGGGATTCGCGGCGTGGTCTTCTTCGACATCGGCGGCGCCTGGTACCACAACCTCCAGAGCTTCCAGTTCTACAACTCCGACACCAAGCGGCTCCAGGACGCCATCGCTTCCTACGGCTGGGGGTTCACCATCCGGTTCCTCGGCCTCGACCTCAACTGGGACTTCGCCCGGCTCTGGGACCTCAAGCAGTCGCACGGCGGGTTCCAGTCCCAGTTCTGGATCGGGACGCGGTTCTGATCCCAATCGGCTGGGGATGTTGAAAGGGGCCCTCCGGGGCCCCTTTTCTTGTTTGACGGGCCGGAGGGGCGATACAATCCTTTTTACATATGCTGATCCAGGTCCTGGGAGGCTACGGTGGAGAAAGCCTGGAGTGCCGGATGACCTGCCTCCTGATCAACGGCGCCCTCGCGCTGGACGCGGGGTCGCTCTCGCAGGCCCTGCCCATCGAGCGGCAGGTGGGGGTGCGCTCGATCCTCCTCAGCCACTCCCACATGGACCACACCAATTCGCTGCCGTTCTTCATCGAGAACGTCTACGGCAAGAGCCCCGGCGCGATCGACATCTACGCCTCGCCGGCCACGATCTACGCCCTGCGCAAGTACCTGTTCAACAACGCCACCTGGCCGGACTTCACCCGCCTGCCCAACCACCTGGTGCCGGCGATGCAGTTCCATGAGCTCGAGAGCGAGGTGCCGCTGGTGATCGACGGCGTGAAGCTCACGCCGATCCCGGTCGACCACCTGGTCCCCACCCACGGCTTCCTGATCGAGCAGAACGGCGCCGCCGTCCTCTGGTCGAGCGACACGGGGCCGACCACCCGCCTGTGGGAGATCGCCCTCCACCTGACGCCGCGGACGCTGGAGGTCGAGCTGCGCAAGCTGCAGAAGCGGGTGCCCGTGCTCCTGCACCACCTGAAGCCCCCCTGCGTAGCCCGCATCCGGGAGGAGGTGCGGCAGCTCCACAACCCGGACCTCGAATTCCTGGAGCAGGGCAAGGAATACAGCTTCTAGCCCCACCGCCGGCGGGGACCACTAAATGTGGTACCCTTCTCAGGGTGGCGCTCCCCCTGGAAAATCTGTTCTCCCGCCGCCGTCGCGCCCTGGAGTCTGCCGGACAGCAGAGCCTCCTCGACTTCCTGGCTCCTATCGATCCCGAGCCCGAGCCCGCCCCGCCGCCGGCCCCTCGCCGCGCCGGGCCGCCCCTGCGTGTGGGCGTCCTGGGCTCGGGGAGCGGTGGCAACGCGGTGGTCCTCGAATCGGGCCCCCATCGCCTGCTGATCGACGCCGGGTTCTCCTGCAAGGAGATCGTCAAGCGGATGCAGGAGATCGGCTTCGATGCCAAGACGCTGGGCGGGATCGTCCTCACCCACGAGCACCAGGACCACTGCAAGGGGGCGCGCCGGTTCCTCAACCGGTTCAAGCTGCCGGTCTACGGCACCCCCGGGACCCTGGCGGGCGCCGGTCTGCGCACCGAGGCCGCGAAGGCGGGCGGCGAGATCCGCTCCGGCGCACCCCGGGAGATCGCGGGATTCGTGGTCGAGCCGTTCCTGATCCCCCACGACGCCAGCGAGCCGGTGGGCTTCGTCATCGAGGACCCCTGCGGCCGGCGGATCGGCCTGGTGGCCGACATCGGCTGCCGCACCAGCCTGGCCTGGGGGCGGCTGCGCGACCTCGATCTCCTGATCCTGGAGACCAACCACGATCTCGACATGCTGCGCAACGGGCCGTATCCTTGGACCTTGAAGCAGCGGGTGGCCGGCCGTCACGGCCACCTGTCGAACCGGGAGGCCGCGGAAGGCCTCCCCGAGCTGGTCGGTGACCGGCTGCGCCGGGTGGTCCTCTACCACCTCTCCCGCACGAACAACCTCCCCGCCCTGGCCGCCGCCGCGATCGGCGAGGCCCTGGACCGGGAGGGCTGCCCCGCGCAGGTGACCGTCACCGAGCAGGACCGTCCCACCCCCTGGCTGGAGGTGACTTGAGGTGAGAGCAAGAGTTACGGTCTATCCGCGCCGCGAGATCCTCGATCCACAGGGCAAAGCCATCCGCGACGCGCTGTCCCGCGTCGGCTTCGCGGGCGTCGACGACGTCCGCGCCGGCAAGAGCTTCGAGATCTCCCTGACCGGAGAGGACCCCGAGGCGGCCCGCCGGCAGCTCCGCGACATGTGCGAAAAGCTGCTCGCCAACACCGTGGTCGAGGACTACTCGGTGGAGCTCCTCGACGGAGGCGCGGGGGTGCAGCCATGAAATGCGGCGTCGTCGTCTTCCCCGGCAGCAACTGTGACCACGACGTCTACCACGTCCTCAAGCACGTCCTCCAGCAGGACGTGACCTTCCTCTGGCACCAGGACGACACCCTCAAGGGGTGCGAGCTGGTGGTGCTCCCCGGCGGCTTCGCCTACGGCGACTACCTGCGGGCCGGCGCCATGGCGGCCC
>QHVW01000826.1 GCA_003223675.1 Acidobacteriota bacterium | reverse complement strand
CCGGACGGAGCGCAAGGCCCTCCTCTACGTGGGCGGCGGGATCCCCCTGCGGCCGGGCGCGGACCTCTTCGCCCTCTGGCAGGAGAAGTACGGCATGCTCTCCTCGAAGCTCGGCGCTTCCTCCTTCGACATGGCGGGGCTCGACAACGCGCCCCTGGTCCAGCAGGCGGCCGACCGGGCCAACGCCGCCGGAGTCTCCCTCTACGCTCTCGCCCTGCCGGCGTCGGGAGCGGCGAGCGCCAGCGCCGTGGCGCGGGCGGGAACGGACTCCGAGGACGCCGGCCGTGCGCTGCGCACCCTCGCCGCGAGCACCGGGGGCCGGGTGACCACGGACGTGCAGAATCCCGCCGCCTTCCTGGCGGGCACGGAGCGCGACCTCGCCGGCGCCTACCTGCTGAGCTACGCCCCGCCGGCAGGGAGCAAAAGCGGGAGCCACAAGATCGAGATCCGCGTCCGGAATGGAGAGCTCGCCGCGCGCTACCGCGAGGAACGGTACGACACCGACGCGAGGACGAGAGATCCCCTGCTTCAACGGGCGCTCGCGGTCCTCGGAGGGGCCGCCGGCGGCGCGAACCCCCTGCGGGTGGAGCTGACCGTCGAGGAGGAGATCCCGGAGCAGGACGGCCGGCTGCGGCTGACGGCGATCGTGAGCCTGCCGCTCGCCGCCCTCACCGTGCAGCCGCAGGAGCATTACCACGTGGCGCACCTCACCCTGGCCGTGGCGGCGCGGGACGGCCGGGGAAAGGTCTCGGGAATCCCCCAAGCCGAGGTGCCGGTCGAGATCCCCCACGAGCGCCTGCTGGCCGCGCCGGGCGAGTCCGCCGGCTACCGCTTCACTCTCCACCTCTCCCCGGGCGAGAGCGTGGTGGCGGTGGCGGCGCGGGACGACTCCAGCGGCACGGTGAGCGTGGTCCGCGCCGTCTACGGAGGGATGGGGAAGGGCTTCGCCGCCAGCCCCGGCGAGCCCGGAGGGGAGGCTGAGGGCACCGCCCGCCTCACCACGGCGGTGGCCGTGGAGTCCGCGGCTCTCCTGATGAGCGGCCAGGAGGGAGGAGACGTCCCGCTCAACGCCCTCGCCTTGTATCTGCCCGCAGAGGCCGGCAAAGCCCAAGTCCTGGTACGGATGCGGATGGACGGCCCGGCGCTGCTCGCCGGACAGACCGGAGAGGCGCTGCGGATCGAGACCGCGCTTTACGTGCTCGATTCCGGCGGCGGCATCGCGGCCTCGGCCCTGGAGACAATCGGGATCGACCTCGCCGCGGAGCGCGCGGCCGTCGAGAAGAGCGGCGTCGACCTGCTGGCGGGCTTCGCTCTGAAGCCCGGCGCCTACTCTCTAAGGCTGCTGGCGCGCAACGCCGCCACCGGCCGGTTGGGCGTGCGCACGTTCCCGCTCACCGTCCCCGATCCGGAGAAGCTGGAGAAGATTCCTCTTTCCCCGCCGCCCGCGGTGGACCCCCGTCCCACGGCGCGTCTGGCCGGTCTGGGCCCTCTCGATCCTCCTCCCTTCGCGAGCGACGCCGCGGCGCCGGCTCAAGAGGCCGCGGCGCCCCCGCCCATCCCCGACGCGGAGGCGCTCGCCGCCGTGGAGGCCCTGGAGGACGCCCTCCTTCTGGCGGCCCACCGGCCGGCCTCGGTGGAGCAGATCGTCGAGATCGAGACCGGCGCCGCCCGCGAGCTGGCGGCCGCGAGCCCCGAAGGCCTCCTCCCCCTCCTCCGCTTCCACCAGCGGCTCTACGAGACGGCCACCGCGCGGCGCCGTCATCCCGGGTCGACCGTGGCGCAGAACGTCCTCGTCAATCTGCTCGATCTCTACCGGGAGGGCAAGGGCGAGCCGGCGCGCGAGGTCAGGGCCACCTTCGGCATCGAGCTGCTGCGCAACGGCATCTCGCGGCTGGGGGAACCGGCGGTCCAGAGCGTGCTGGCGGACGATCCCGCGAACGAGATGATCCTCCTCGAGCTCGCCGTCGACGCCGGCAAGCGGGGCCGCCACGCCGAGGCCGTGACCCGGCTGGAGGAGCTCCTCCGCCTCCATTCGGACAACCGGGAGGCGCGCCTGCGGCGGGCCGTCGAGCTGGCGCGTCTGGGCCGCAAGGACGTGGCCGAGCAGCGGTTGACGGCGGTGATCCATGACGAGACCGGTGGCTGGCTCCTCTCCCTGGCCTATCAGGAGCTCGCCAGGATCCAACTGTCGGACCGCCTGTTCGGACCCGGGGAACGGACCCTGCGCGAGGGGCTGCAACGGCTGCCGGGGGACGAGAAGCTGACCCTGCTGCTCACCGCCTTCCTCGGCCGGACGTTCAGCGCGACCGCGTCTCGCGAGGTGATCGGCGGTCTGAAGCTGGAAGGGGCCGACGGCGGCGGCGCGGCCCGCCATCGCTACAACAGCCCACCCCAGGAGCTCCTGGAGGCGGCGCTGGCGTCGCTCGACCGCGAGGCGGCGTTCCGCCGTCCCGCCCTCGCCTCGGCCTTGGAGAAGACGGCGCCATGAAACGCCTGCTCGCCTTTCTTTTCCTCGCTCTCGCGGCGGCGGCCGCCCGGAGCGCCGAGGTCCGCATCGTCCAACCGCCTCCGGACCGGCCGCCGGCCGCGCCGATCCCCCAGCCCGACGTCACGATCGAGGTGACTCTCCAGCAGCTCTTCCTCACGGTGGACCACCACGGGCGGCCCGTCCCCGGCCTCACCCGCGACGATTTCACCGTCTACGACGACGACGCGCCGCAGCCGATCGTCACCTTCGGGCGAGGGGACGTCCCCTTCTCCACCGTGCTGCTCGTGGACACCAGCGCCAGCATGGCGGGGCCCTCGCTGGAGAAGGCGCTCGAAGGGGCCCGGGCCTTCTTCTCAGGGCTGGCGCCGCTCGACCAGGGCAAGCTCATCCTGTTCTCCGACCACGTCCGCCTGGAGACTCCGTTCACCAGCGTGAAATCGGTGCTCACCCTGGGCCTGAGCGGCGTCCCGGCGGAGGGGGGCACGGCGCTCAACGACGCCCTCTACCTCGCGGTCAAACGGCTGGAGCCGCTGCGGGGGAGGAAGATCGCCGTGCTGCTCTCGGACGGCGTGGACATCGAGAGCGTCCTCTCGATCAGCGAGGCCTCGGCCCTCTCCCGCGGCCAGGTGACGCTCTACTGGCTGCGCCTCGGCAAGGGCTTCGACAGCAGAATCTCCATGAGCTCCGCCTGGCGCGACGGCCCCGAGCACGCCCGGGAGATCGAGCAACTGACCGCCGCGGTCGCCGAGAGCGGCGGCCGCATCCTCGATCTCTCCAGCGCCGAGGAGATCCCGGCCACCTTCAGCGCTCTCCTGAAGGAGCTGCGGGACCAGTACGTGCTCGGCATCACCCCCCGCCAGACCAGCGGCAAGGGGGCGTGGCACGAGGTGCGGGTGGAGGCCAAGGGCGGGGTGCGGGCGCGGACGCAGAGCGGGTATTTTGAGCCGTGACGACCGCCTTGCCCTCTGGGGCCGCCTGCCCTCCGAAGCCTCACCCTCGGTCCCTCTCCACTTCGTGGAGAGGGAGGGCCCGCGTAGGAAGGCACTGTCGAGCTCGGCAAGACGCTGAAGACA
>QHVW01000930.1:3724-10905 GCA_003223675.1 Acidobacteriota bacterium | reverse complement strand
GTGCCGGTGCTCGACGGCTCGGCGCTCCCCTGGGTCCACCTGCTGGAGGCGGCGGGGGTGAGGATGCAGCCGGGGACGCGGCGGATCTTCGCCGTCACCGCGCCGGTCGAGGTGGCGCTGGGGGGCAAGCGCATCCGGGTCTCCCCCTACCCCGGCCTGCGGGTGACCTACACGATCGACTTCGCCCATCCGGCGATCGGGCATCAGGAGGTCGACCTGGTGGTGGACCGGGAGTCGTTCGAGCGGGAGCTGGCGCCGGCCCGCACCTTCGCCCTGGCCGCGGACATCGAGCGGCTCCACCGCCGGGGGCTGGGATTGGGCGGCGATCTCGACAACTGCGTGGTCTTCGGTCCCCAGGGCCCCAACAACGCCCCGCGGCTCCCCGACGAGCCGGTGCGCCACAAGGCGCTCGACGCGGTGGGGGACCTGGCGCTGGTGGGCGCCCCCGTCTGGGCCCACCTGGAGGTCGAGCGCGGCGGCCACCAGGTCCATTTCGCGCTCCATGAGGCCCTCCGCGAGCGGCCCGGCTGCTGGGCCTGGCTCCAGGGAGCTCCCCGGCCGGAGGAGGTCCGGACCACCGGAGCCCTTCCCCTCCCCCTGTTCGGCGATTAAGATTCCGCTGGGAGAATCCGTGGCCGGCCTGCCGGCGGGGAGGAGATGATGATCGAGCGATGGGTACGGGTGTCCGTCTCGGTCCTGACGGCTGTCCTGGCGCTGGGGGCCGCCCCGGCGGAGACGCCGAAGACGCGGTCCTTCGATTTCACCTATAAAGCCAGGATCACCGGGCTGCCGGCGGGGGCCCACAAGGTGGACGTCTGGCTCCCCTATCCGGTGAGCGACGATCTCCAGGAGGTCACCGTTACCGGGATCTCGTCGCTGGTCCCCTACGAGGTCAACAAGGAACCCCGGTACGGGAGCTCGGTCCTCCACTTCGCGCTCACCGATCCCAAGGAGAGCGAGATCCCGGTGGAGATGACCCTGCGGGTGCGCCGGCGGGAGTCCCTGCACCACGACCTGCCGGCGAAGCGGTCCCGGGCGGCGAGGCCGGCGGAGGCCGCCCAGTGGATGACGCCGGACCGCCTGGTGCCGCTCGACGACACCATCCGCTCGCTCGCCCTCCAGGTGACCGCGGGGAAGAAGACCGACCTCGAGAAGGCGCGGGCCATCTACGACTACGTGGAAAAGACCATGTCGTACGACAAGAGCGGCACGGGCTGGGGGAACGGCGACATCTACTGGGCCTGCGACGCCAAGCGCGGCAACTGCACGGACTTCCACGCCCTGTTCATCGGCTTGAGCCGCGCGGTGGGCATCCCGGCGAAATTCGAGATCGGCTTCCCCATCCCGGGCGACCGCGGGCAGGGGGAGATCGGCGGCTATCACTGCTGGGCGGAGTTTTATCTGAACGGCTACGGCTGGGTGCCGGTCGACGCCTCCGAAGCCTGGAAGCACCCCGACAAGCGGGACTACTTCTTCGGCGCCCTCGACGAGAACCGGGTGCAGCTCTCGATCGGGCGCGACCTCGTGCTGGCGCCTCCGCAGGCGGGCGCGCCGCTGAACTACTTCGTCTACCCGTACGTCGAGGTGGACGGCAAGCCGTTCGACAAGGTGGCGAAGACGTTCTCGTATAAGGATGCGGGGGTGGAGAAGGGGCGTTAAAAAGGGCCGGTGCTGGCTGGGGCGGCCTGCCCTCCGAAGCCTCACCCTCGATCCCTCTCCACTTCGTGGAGAGGGAGGGCCCAAAGATCAGCGGTCTTCTAATTCGGCAAGGACACTCGGATAAGTTCCCCCTCTCCACGAAGTGGAGAGGGGGCCAGGGGGTGAGGCCTCGAAGGGCAGATCGCTCCGAGGGCATGGACGCTTTTGAGGGCCCTACCCCGCCGCCTCTTTCGCCCGCGTCCCCAGATCCTTCATCTCCGGCAGCTCCCGCCCCTTGGTCTCCGGCCAGGTGATCTTGCGAGCGGCCATCGCCTTCTCCAAGCGCTCCCAGAGGTCGCGGTTGAGGACGGGCTGACCCTCCTGGGTCTTCCAGCCGCGCCGCTTCCAGCCGTCGATCCAGCGGGTGGCCCCGTTGCGCAGATAGTCCGAGCCGGTGTGGATCGCGATCGAGATCCCCGGCGGCAGGCTCTCCAGGGCGGCGATGGCGCCCAGCAGGTCGAGCTGGTTGGGGGTGATCGACGAGAACCCTCCCGAGAGCACCTCCTCCTCGCCGTCCCGCCGGATCAGGGCCGCCCACCCCCCCTTGCCCTTGGCGCAGGAGACGCGCAGGAAGACCTCGGCCTGGGGGCGCGCGGCGGCGGGAGCCACCTTGCCGCCCTTCTGCTTGCGAATCTCCAGCGTGGCGAGCTCGTCCGCGCGCTCGTTCCAGCGGTTGCCGGCGTGCCCCTTGACCCAGTCCCAGCGGATCTCGTGCTCCTGGACCAGCTCGGAGAGACGGCGCCAGAGATCCTCGTTCTGGAGCTCGCCGTCCTTGCGCCGCCAGCCGCGGGCGATCCAGCCGGGGAGCCACTCGGTGATCCCCTTCCGCAGATACTGCGAGTCGGTATACAGGCGCACCCGGCAGCGGTGCTTCAGGGCCTCCAGGCCGCGGATGGCCGCCGTCAGCTCCATGCGGTTGTTGGTGGCGCGCGGCTCGCCGCCGGAGAGCTCGCGGTGCTTGCCGCTCGTTTTGTCGAGGAGGATCGCCGCCCAGCCGCCCGCCCCCGGGTTGGGGTCGGCGCCGCCGTCGGTGTAGATGGTGATCTCAGGGGTCTCGGGGGTCTCGGGTGTCTCGGTCACGGCGGCGCGCAATCTAGAGGAAATGGCGGCGGAAAGCAAAGCCGCCGTGGCATGTCTCTTGCGGAAGCTATTCAGTCTCAGCCCGGCGCAACGCCGGACCTCTTGCAGTCTTCAAGGAGGCCGCATCACTTTCGACGGAAAAACCTTGTAAAAAGGAGGCATCCACGTGCGAGACGCAGTCGCTTCGAGCTCACCTCAACAGGGCACGGGATCGTTACCCCACTCCACCGCCGGATTCGACGCCGAGCGCGAGGACACCGGCATGCTGTACCGGGTCGGCCAGGCCGCCATGGTGCTCAGCGGCGCGGCGCTGGTCGCCCTCGCCGCCCGCCAGGGGCGCTGGAAGACCCTCGGCGCCGCCGCCATGGCCGGCGCTCCCCTCGTCTACCGCGGCGCGACCGGCCACTGGCCCGTGCCGCGGTCCGTCGCCCAGAAGGCGGCGGACGCCATGACCTCGCCTCCCATCGAGGCCGCCATCACGATCGACAAGCCGGCCGCCGAGCTCTACGCCTTCTGGCGCCGGCTGGAGAACCTCCCAAGGATCATGAAGAACCTCGCCCAGGTCGTCGACCTCGGCAACGGCCGTTCCCACTGGGTCGGCAAGAGCGCGCTCGGCTTCAAGGCCGAGTGGGACGCCGAGATCGTCGACGAGCAGGAGGGGCGGCGCCTCTCCTGGCGCTCGCTGCCGGACTCCCAGGTCCACAACGCCGGCACGGTCTGGTTCGACGAGTCCCCCAACGGCCGCGGCGTCGTGGCGCGGGTCTCGATGGAGCTCGGCGGGGGGCTCGGCCACCTGGCCGGCAAGACCTTCCACGGCACCACCCTGCAGCAGGTCAAGGAGGATCTCAAGCGTTTCAAGGAGCTGATGGAGACGGGGGAGATCGCGACCACCGAGGGCCAGCCCCACGGCAACCGGTCGCTCCTCGGCCATCTTCACAACCCCATCTGACGACCGACAACAGCGCCTCGACGAGGCCGGGAGACATACGACATGAAAGCGGTTTGCTGGAACGGAAAGACCGACATGCGGGTCGAGACGGTGCCCGACCCTGAGATCCTCAACCCCCGGGACGCCATCGTGAAGATCACCTCGACGGCGATCTGCGGCTCGGACCTCCACCTGTACGACGGCTACATCCCCACCATGAAGAAGGGGGATATCGTCGGCCACGAGTTCATGGGCGAGGTGGTGGAGCTGGGCCGCGAGGTCAAGAACCTGAAGATCGGCGACCGGGTGGTGGTGCCCTTCACCATCTCCTGCGGGAGCTGCTTCTTCTGCAAGAAGGAGCTCTATTCGCTCTGCGACAACTCGAACCCCAACTCGTGGATCGCCGAGAAGCTCATGGGGCACAGCCCCGCCGGCCTCTACGGCTACTCCCACATGATGGGCGGCTACGCGGGCGGCCAGGCCGAGTACGCGCGGGTCCCCTTCGCCGACGTCGGCCCCCTCAAGGTGCCCGACGGCCTGGACGACGAGAAGGTCCTCTTCCTCTCCGACATCTTCCCCACCGGCTACATGGCGGCCGAGAACTGCCAGATCCAGCCTGGGGACACGGTGGCCATCTGGGGGTGCGGACCGGTGGGGCAGTTCGCCATCCAGAGCGCCTGGATGCTGGGCGCCCAGCGGGTGATCGCCATCGACCGCTTCCCCGAGCGGCTGCTGCTCGCCGAGACCTGGGGGCGCGCCGAGACGATCGACTATGAGGAGGTGGACAGCGTCCTCGACGTCCTGAACGACATGACCGGGGGCTTCGGGCCGGACTCCTGCCTCGACGCCGTGGGCATGGAGGCGCACGGCACCACCATCGACGCCAAGGTCGACAAGACCAAGCAGAGCCTGAAGCTGACCTTCGACCGCGCCCACGTGCTGCGCGAGGCCATCCTGGCCTGCCGCAAGGGGGGCACCGTATCGCTGGCCGGCGTCTACGGCGGGTTCGTGGACAAGGTCCCGATGGGCGCCGCCATGAACAAGGGGCTCACCTTCAAGATGGGCCAGACCCACATGCAGAAGTACATGCGCCCCCTGCTGGAACGGGTCGAGAAGGGGGAGATCGACCTCTCGCGGGTGATCACCCACCGGCTCAGCCTCGAGGACGCCCCCGGGGCTTATCAGACCTTCCGCGACAAGCAGGACAGTTGCATCAAGGTCGTCCTCAAGCCCGGCGGCAACGGCCACTTCCACGCCCATGGGGGCAACGGCCGGGAGCACTGAATGAGCACCCCGGCGAGCAGCAACCTGCGCAAGCTGGCCGCTCCCGCCACCCTTCTGCTCGCTGGAGCCGCACTGGCCGTCACGGCCAGAGCGCTCCGGCGCCGGCCGCCCATCCAGCTCCGGGACCGGGTGGCGGTGATCACCGGCGGCTCGCGAGGTCTGGGCCTCCTGATGGCCCGCGAGCTGGCGGCCGAGGGGGCGCGGATCGCCATCCTCGCCCGCGATCCGGCCGAGCTCGACCTCGCCCGCCGGGAGCTGGCGGCATCCGGCGGCCAGCGGGCGCTCGCCCTCCCCTGCGACGTGGGGAACGAGGACGAGGTCCGCTGGGCGATCGATGCCACGGCCGAGCGCTTCGGCCGTCTCGACGTCCTGATCAACAACGCCGGCGTGATCCAGGTCGGCCCCCTGGAGCACATGACGGTCGAGGACTTCGAGGAGGCGATGCGGGTCCACTTCTGGGGCCCGCTCTATGCCACGCTGGCGGCCCTCCCCCACCTGCGCAAGCGGGAGACGGCGCGCATCGTCAACATCTCCTCGATCGGCGGCCGCATCGCCATCCCCCATCTCGTCCCCTACAGCGCCAGCAAGTTCGCCCTGGTCGGCCTCTCGGACGGCCTGCGCAGCGAGCTGGCCAAGGAGGGGATCTACGTCACCACGGTCTGCCCGGGTCTGATGCGCACGGGCTCGCACGTCAACGCCCGGTTCAAGGGGAAGCGGGAGGAGGAGTTCGCCTGGTTCGCGGTGACCGACTCCCTCCCCTTGACCTCGATGGCCGGCAAGCGCGCCGCCCGCCGCATCCTGAAGGCCTGCCGCTACGGCGAGCCCACGCTCACCCTGACGACGCAGGCCAAGGCCGCCGCCATCGCCAACACGGTGGCCCCCAATCTCGTCGCCAGGCTCCTGGAGCTGACCGCGCGCCTACTCCCCGGGCCCAGCGACGACGGCGACGGCGAGGAGGCCCGCCCCGGCTGGCAGAGCACCTCCCGCTGGGTCCCCTCGCTGCTCACCCGCCTCGCCGACGAGGCGGCGGTGGAGAACAACGAGCTGCGAGGGGCGGCGGTGGAGTATGGGGGGAGTGGGCGGGAGGCGCAGAAAGGGGAAGTGTCGTAGACGATCTCCTGTAGGGGCACACGCATGCTGCGCCCCTACGTCCCTTTTTGATCCTCGACCTCCAGGCAGAGCTCGATTGCCTCTTGAAGCCGCTTCATCAGCTTGTCCAACGATCTGGCCTGAGTATGACAGCCCTTAAGGGAGGGTACCGTCGCGACGTAATAACCAGCGCCATCTTTCTCGATGAGGACGCCGAGACTTTGGGATTTCATGGGAAGTACCTATAGATCTCCCGCCTGTGCAGAGCTCTAATGAAGACCACGGCGTTATCCTCTAAGGCCAAACCGATCCGGTAGTCTCCGACTCGAATCCGGTAGTACCGCTCGCGGCCATGGATTTTCTTGAGATGCGGAACTTCGCTCAAGGCACCAGCATTCTCGACGCTCTGGACGGCCTGCTGGATCCGGGCGAGGAGTCCCTTGTCCCGAATGTGCCGGAGATCCTTGACGAAGACTTCCTTGAATCGCGTCCTCACTCAGTAGGCTCGAAAATCCGGAAGACTTCGTCGCGAGAAACCTCCGGCGTCCCCTCTCCTTCCTCGATCGCGCGGGCCAGCGCTATATCCTCCAAAGCCTCTTCGATGAAGGCCCGCATGAGATCCCGGCGCTCCTCCAAGACCTCCACCAGTGCTTCCTTGAACAGCTCTTTCAGCCGGCCTTCGTCGACATCGGGCTTCGCCATATCGTCCTCCTGCACGGGTACTATACCCCCCGGCATCCACTGACAGAGCTCCGGAGCCTTCGCTGTGGACAACCCCGAAATCGCCCGCACCCTCGAGGAGGTCGCCGACATCCTCGAGATCCAGAACGCCAACCCCTTCCGCATCCGCGCCTACCGCAACGCCGTGCGCACGGTGGAGACGGTGACCGTCCCCCTGCGGCGGTGGGTGGAGGAGGGGCGGACGCTGACCGATCTGCCGGGAATCGGCAAGGAGATGGCGAATCACATCCAGGAGATGGTCGAGACCGGCACGCTCGGCTTCCGCGACGAGCTGCTGGCCGAGGTGCCGCGGTCGCTGATCGAGCTGATGCGCCTCCCCGGGCTGGGACCGAAGAAGGCCAGGAAGGTCTTCGACGAGCTC
>QHVW01000930.1:0-3505 GCA_003223675.1 Acidobacteriota bacterium | reverse complement strand
CCCGTCCCCGTGATGGAGCGCTTCCGCGGCTACGCCCAGGTGGACAAGATCCTGATGGCCGGAGAGACCCGCAGCACGGTCGTCCTCGGCTCGGGGCTCCAGGTCGACCTGCGGGTGGTGCCGGCCGAGTGCTACGGCGCCGCCCTCGTCTACTTCACCGGCTCCAAGGAGCACAACGTGAAGCTCCGCCGCCGGGCGGTCGAACGGGGCCTGCGGATCTCCGAGTACGGCGTTTTCCGGGTCCATGAGGAGGGCTCCGAGGCCGAGGGGGAGTGCATCGGCGGCGGCGAGGAGGCGGAGGTCTACGCCGCCGTGGGGCTCGCCTGGATCCCTCCCGAGCTGCGCGAGGACCATGGCGAGATCGAGCTGGCGGCGGCCGGCCGGCTCCCCCATCTGATCCGCGTGGAGGATCTGCGGGGGGACCTCCACATGCACTCCACCTGGTCGGACGGCCGCAACTCGATCGAGGAGATGGTCGCCGCCTGCGCCGCCCGCGGCTATGAGTACATGGTGATCTCCGACCACAGCAAGTCGCTGGCGATGACCGGCGGCCTCGACGCCTACCGGCTGCGCGAGCAGTGGAAGGAGATCGACGAGGTGAGGGCCCGCCACCCCGAGATCCGCGTCCTGCGCTCGATGGAGGTGGACATCCTCGGCGACGGCTCGCTGGACCTGGAGGACGAGATGCTCGCCGGGCTCGACCTGGTGCTGGTCTCTCTCCACTCCCGCCTCGACCTGCCGCTCGTTCCACAGACCGAGCGGGTGCTCAAGGCCCTGGAGCACCCGGAGGTGAACGTCTTCTGCCACCCCACGGCGCGGCTGATCAACCGCCGCAAGCCGGCCGAGCTCGACCTGGAGGTGATCCTCCGCCGGGCGGCCGAGCTGGGGGTGGCCCTGGAGCTCAACTGCAGCCCCAACCGTCTCGATCTCAAGGACACCCACCTCATGCTGGCCAAAGAGCTCGGCTGCAAGATCGTGATCGACACCGACTCCCACCGCACCCGCGAGCTCGACCTGATGCGCTACGGCGTCGACCAGGCCCGCCGCGCCGGATTGGGACCGGAGGACGTGCTGAATACGCGGAGCTTTGAGGATTTCTCGGCGGCGATCCAGCGGTCTCGCATGTAGGATCTACATCAACTTACCTTTTCACTAGTCCCCTCGCGGCGCGAGATACCGGCACCTCTTCCCATCCTTCCAGCACCCGAAAACCCGGAAAAAGCGCCATTTCCGGCGATCTTTTCTTCTTGGCATGTCAATTGCTGGGTACTTACCCTTGGAAAGGGCAGCCCCGCTGGTACGTCACTTACCTCTGGCCAGGCTCGGTAAGCCGTACCGCGGATCGAAAACGCCGGCGGCAGTTTCAGCCGGGAGCGGGCGGTAGGGGGATATCGTGACGCCGACGAGAGATGACAGATTGCATTTGACTCAGGAGGACCGGCCCCGGCGCCGCGCCCTCCTCACCGAGCCGTTCCGGTCCAGGGACGCGGCCCGGCCCCCCATCCCCCCTCTCCCACGTACGACGCTCGACCGGCCGGACCTCGTGCGCCGCCGCTCGGCGACCCGAGAGAGGAGCTCAACTTGAACCGAATCGGAGGACTGGAATGAGCGGACGGATCTTGATCACCGGAGGCGCCGGCTTCATCGGCTCGCATCTGGCGGACGAGCTGCTGGAGCACGGCTACCAGGTCCGGGCCCTGGACGACCTCTCGGAGCAGGTCCACGGACCGGAGGCCTCGCGGCCCGGCTATCTCTCCCCCGAGGTGGAGCTGGTGGAAGGGGACGTCCGGGATCCGGAGGCCGTGCGCAAGGCCCTGCGGGGGATCGACGCGGTGTTCCATCTCGCGGCGCGGGTCGGCGTCGGCCAGAGCATGTACGAGATCGAGCGCTACACCAGCGTCAACAACCTGGGCACGGCGGTGCTCCTCGAAGCCCTGATCGAGAAGCCGGTCGAGCGGCTGATCGTGGCCTCCAGCATGAGCCTCTACGGCGAGGGGCTGTTCCGCGACGCCGACGGCAACCTGGTGAACGGCTGCGAGCGCGACCGCGAGCAGCTCCGGGCCCACGACTGGGAGGTGCGGGACCTCCAGGGGCGCGAGCTGACCCCCGTCCCCACGCCGGAGACCAAGACGCCCAACCTCTCCTCCGTCTACGCGCTGTCGAAGTACGACCAGGAGCGCCTCTGCCTGATGGCCGGCCGGGCCTACAACCTGCCCACCGTGGCGCTGCGCTTCTTCAACGTCTACGGCACCCGCCAGGCGCTCTCGAACCCCTACACCGGCGTGCTCGCCATCTTCGCCTCGCGGCTGCTCAACGGCAATCCGCCGCTGATCTTCGAGGACGGCCGGCAGATGCGCGACTTCGTCCACGTCTCCGACATCGCCCGCGCCTGCCGGCTGGCCCTGGAGGTGCCGGCGGCGGCGGACCAGGTGCTCAACATCGGCAGCGGCCGGCAGTACACCGTGCTGGAGATCGCCCGCGCCATGGCCGAGGTGCTCGGCCGCGAGGAGATCGAGCCGGAGATCACCGGCAATTATCGGGTAGGAGATATCCGCCACTGCTTCGCGGACATCACACTCGCCCGGCGCGTGCTCGGCTACGAGCCCGCGATGCCGTTCGAGCAGGGACTGATCGAGCTCGCCTCCTGGCTCGCGGGACAGGTGGCCTGCGACCGCGTGGCCGAGGCGCGCGAGGAGCTGGCCTCCCGGGGGTTGACGGTATGAGCCAGAAGACGAGCAAGACCAGAACCGTCCTGATCACCGGCGGCTCCGGCTTCATCGGCACCAACCTGGCGCACCGCATCGCCTCCTCGGGCCGGCGCGTGCGGCTGCTCGACAACCTCTCGCGCCCCGGCGTCGAGCACAACCTCAACTGGCTGCGCGAGACCCACGGCGACCGCATTGCGATTGAAGTGGCCGACGTGCGCGATCCGCTCGCCGTGCGGCGGGCGGTGGCCGGCGTCGAGACCGTCTTCCACTTCGCGGCCCAGGTGGCGGTGACCACCAGCCTGATCGACCCCGGCCACGACTTCGACGTCAACGTGCGCGGCACCCTCAACGTGCTGGACGCCGTGCGCACGCGGGAGAACCCTCCAGCCCTCCTCTTCACCTCGACCAACAAGGTCTACGGCGGCATGGAGGACGTCCCCCTGCGCCGCCGGGGCGACCGCTACGAGCCGTGCGACCAGATCCTGCGCGCCCGCGGATTCTCCGAGGACCGCCGGCTCGACTTCCACAGCCCCTACGGCTGCTCGAAGGGGGCGGCGGACCAGTACGTGCTCGACCACGCGCGCAGCTACGGCCTGCGCACCGCGGTCTTCCGCATGAGCTGCATCTACGGCCCCCACCAGTTCGGCACCGAGGACCAGGGGTGGGTCGCCCACTTCCTGATCCGTGCCCTCGACGGCCGGCCGCTCACCCTCTACGGCGACGGCATGCAGGTGCGCGACATCCTCTACGTGGAGGACCTGGTGGAGGCCTTCCTGCTCGCCGAGAAGAACATCGGC
>QHVW01000929.1:7271-17310 GCA_003223675.1 Acidobacteriota bacterium | reverse complement strand
GGGGATCCTGGAGATCGCCGACGTCTTCGTGGTCAACAAGGCCGACCGCGACGGGGTGGAGAAGACCGCCAAGGACCTCCAGATGATGCTGTCAATCGGCGAGCACGGGGACTGGCTGCCGCCCATCGTCAAGACCGTGGCGGCGCGCGACGAGGGGGTGGACAAGCTCCTGGCCGAGATCGAGCGGCACCGGGACTACATGATGACCAGCGGCGAGATCGACCGCCGCCGCCGCTCCCACCTGCGGCTGCGGGTGGAGACGATCCTCAAGGAGCGGGTGGTGGCCGCCGCCGACCGGGTGCTGGGCGTGGACCGCGAGGTCGAGCGCGGGCACGAGCGGAAGGTCGACCCCTACCAGGTGGCGGACCGGCTGTTCGCCGGGGTCCTGGAGGACGCCCGCGAGGAGGGAGTCGAGCTGGCCGCCGAGGAGGGGCCGGCCGGGCCGACGGAGGAGAGGATGGCATGATCGGCAAGATCGACCACGTGGGGATCGCGGTGCGCTCGATCGACGAGGCCAAGCGGCTCTACGAAGCGATGGGGCTCCACGTCGAGGCCATCGAGGAGGTGCCGCACGAGGGGGTGCGCGTGGCGCTGATCCCCTGCGGCGAGTCGCGCATCGAGCTGCTGGAGCCCACGTCGGACGATTCCCCCATCGCCAGATTCCTGGAGAAGAGGGGGCCCGGCATCCACCATCTCTGCCTGGGGAGCGACGACGTCCGCGCCGACGACGCCCGCCTGCGCGCGGCCGGCTATCAGGTGCTCCGTCCCGAGCCCACCCGCGGGGCGGGAGGCTGCTGGGTGCAGTTCGTCCATCCCAAGAGCGCGGGCGGGGTGCTGCTGGAGCTGTCGGAAGGAGACCCTCACCACCCCGGAGGTGGGAGGGGCGAATTGACGTGATCCGTCCCGGCTCGCTGGTGATCGTCCATCTGGTCAATCCGACCGAGAAATTCTGGGGAATTCTCCAGGAGCTCGGCGTGGCGGGGGTGATGCTGCGCGGCATCAACGTCTCGAGCTTCGACGACTGGATGGCCCAGGCGGTCCGCAAGGGGGACCAGACGCTGGGCCTCTCGACGATGTTCGTCCCCCTCTTCCGCGTCGAGCGGATCTTCCTGGACGAGGCCGTCGGCGAGGTGGAGAGCTACCGCCAGCGCTTCCAGCAGCGGGTGGGGATGGACGTGGAGAAGTACCTGGGGCTCCATCCGGAGGAGGGGGAGGAGGAGGCGGAGGTGCCTTCGTAATCCCCTGCCCCTCTCCGTCCTAGAACTGCACGTTCCGCACGAAAAACGCCGTCACATCCAGTTTCTTGGAGACCAGATCGGTCGCCATCTCGGGGGTGAGCTCGAACTGGCCGGCCCGTTCGCGGGCGGTCGTGGCGAGCAGCACCTCGAAGGCGGACACCCGGTTGGGGGCCTTCCGAGCTCGCGGTGATCTCGATCAGCGGGCGGTCCGCCTGCGTTCCCTCCCAGATCTCCACCCCGTCGAACCCCTGGGCATGGAAGAACTGCTGGAGCTGGGCGGTGACGTCGGCGTGGGAGTAGGGCTTGCGGGGGAAGGCCGAGAGGTCGTTGAAGCCGGCCTTGGTCTTCACGAGCTTGCCGGCGGCGGGCGGCTGATCCTTCTGGCGCTTGCTCCCCGGCACGTCGCGCGGACCGGCCCCCTGCTTGTGGATGAGGTCGGCCAGGGTCTCGTCCTTCCGCGGCTGGGCGGGCACGGTCCCGACGTCCTGGGGGGAGCCGGGGACCAGCACGCCGGTGCCCAGGCCGAGCTTGTTCGCCTGCTCCGTCTTCGGGACGTCGATCTGGTCCACGGGCACGGACGTCTGGGTGCCGCTGATCAGGGTGATGATCGCCTTGCCGTTCTTGACCGTGTACTTCTCCTTGGCGATCAGGGTATGGCCGTCCTTGAGGACGATCGTATAGGCCGCGGCCGCCAGCAGCAGCGAGGCCCCGGCGACGAGGGCGAGCAGAGCGAGCAGGGCCGGACGCGAGATGCGTGAGCACCGCATACGTGATTCCTCCTACGTGGTTTCCTCTCTACAAAAAGCGCCCCATGATACCCTGTCGCGGCCTCCGGGGGAAACGTCTCCCCGGATTCGAGGAGCCCCGCTTTTGAAAGCATCCCCATCCACCGGCCTGCTTGTCCTGGAGGACGGCTCCGTGTTCGAGGGCGAGGCCGTCTCGCCCGGCACCCGCTTCGGCGAGGTGACCCAGCCGCACATCGGCAACTACGGCACCACGCCCGAGGTCGCCGAGTCGGAGCGGCCGTGGGTCGAGGGGTTCATCGCCCGGCAGTTCACCGCCCGCTTCTCGGGCTCGGTGGGGGACGAGAGCCTGGTCTCCTACCTGCGGCGCCACGGCGTGCCGGCCCTCCAGGGGCTCGACACCCGCGCCGTGGTGCGGCGGCTGCGCGAGCGCGGCGCCCTGCGGGGGGTGCTCACCACCGAGCGCTCCGACGTCGAGGCCCTGTCCGCTGAGGTGGCCGCGTTCCCCACCATGGAGGGGCGGGCGCTGGTGGACGAGGTGACCTGCGCCGCGTCCTACGAGATCCCGGCGGTGGGGGAGGAGCGGCGCCATCTCGCGGTCTACGACTTCGGAGTGAAGGCGAACATCCTCCGCTCGCTGGCCGAGCGCGGGGCGCGGCTCACGGTGCTGCCGGCCCGCACGCCGGCCAAGGACGTGCTGGCGCTGCCGGTGGACGGCGTGGTGCTGTCGAACGGGCCGGGCGATCCGGAGCCGCTGACCGGGATCATCGAGAACGTCCGCGAGCTGGTGGCGGCGCGGGTGCCGGTCTTCGGCATCTGCCTGGGTCATCAGCTCCTCGGTCTGGCCCTGGGCGGGCGCACCTTCAAGCTCAAGTTCGGCCACCATGGGGGGAACCAGCCGGTGCGCGACATCGAGACGGGCAAGGTGGCGATCACCAGCCTTCGCCGTCTCGGACAAGCCGGTGTGGTCCGTGCAGTACCACCCGGAGGCCGCCCCCGGCCCGCACGACGCCTCGTTCCTGTTCGACCGCTTCCTCGACGCGACGGCGCGGCGATGAGCCCTCACCCCCCGGCCCCCTCTCCCGTCCCCTCCCGCCCTCCCTTCCCGGGAGAGGGGGAGAAAGGCATCCCTGCCGGCCCTCTCCCGTGGGTGATCGCCTGGCGGTTCCTGCGCGGGCGGCACAGCCGGCTGCTGGACGGCACGGCGCGGGCGGCGCTGCTCTCGACCGCGCTGGGGGTGATGGCGATGATCATCGCCATGGCCCTGATGACCGGCTACCGGCAGGACCTCCAGAGCAAGCTCGTGCGGGGCAACGCCGCCGTGATCGCCTATCCGGTGGGCGGCGAGACCGGAGCGCTCTCCCCCGAGCGCCGGCAGAAGCTGCTGGCCATCCCCGGGGTACGACGGCTGGGCCGCGTGGCCTACGGGCAGGGATCGCTCTCCAGCGCCAAGGTGCCGCAGGGGCTGGAGGTGGTGCTGCGCGGCGTCGATCCCGGAGGCGGGCAGCTCACGGCCACGGCGGAGCAGCTCCGCCCGTCCGCGGACGGGATGATCCCCTCCGCCGTGCTGGGAAAGGACCTGGCCGACCGCCTGAGCGCGAAACCGGGAGAGATCCTGCGCCTGGTGGCTCTCGGCTTCGAGGAGGGGAGGCCGCGCTTCCGCTATCAGAGCGTCCGCGTCTCGGGGACGTTCGCCACCGGCTTCGCCGAGTTCGACCGCAGTTGGGTGCTGCTCGACCGCCCGCTGGTGGAGCGCCTGATGGGAGGGCAGACCGCGGTGGACCTCCTGGAATTCACGGTGGCGGACCCCGAGGAGGCGCCGCGCATCGCCGACGCCGTGTCCAGCATCCTGCAGCCGGACTTCGTGGTCACCGACTGGCGGCAGCTCAACCGCGAGCTGTTCACGGCGCTCAAGCTGCAGCAGATCGCCCTCTTCGTGGTCCTCGGGCTGATCGTCCTCGTCTCCACCTTCAACGTGGCCTCGACGCTGGTGGTGCTGGTGCGCGAAAGGATGCGCGACATCGGCCTCCTGGGGGCGCTGGGCCTGCAGCGCTGCTGGGCGTGCTCTTCGGCGCCGGCATCTGCTGGGTGCTCACCACCTTCGAGCTGGTGCGCTTCGACCCGGAAGTGGCGGCGATCTACTTCGTCAATTCCGTCCCCTTCCGCGTCGTGCCGCGGGACCTCCTAGCGGTGGTCGGCTTCGCGCTCCTGGTCACCCTGATCGCCTGCTTCGCCCCCGCCTGGAAGGCGGCGCGGGTGGACCCGTCGTCGGCGCTGCGGTACGAGTGAGCCCCCTATTCATTCAAGGCCCAGAGCGAAGCGAAGGGCTGCTTCGACCTGCCTGACCTTCTCCGGACGGAGGAGAGTGATGCACTGTTCGAGGTGTGATTTCTGGATGGTGACAATAGAGTCGAGATTGACGGCGCACTGCTTGGGAAGACCATCCTCGGGACCGAGGTCGACCTCTACGGGGATGCGGCGGCGGTTTGTCGTTACGGGTGCCACCGTCACTTGGGCGCGAACACTATAGGCTTCGTCACGCGAGAGCAGGACGACCGGCCGTCGACCCGCCGGTAGAGGGAGATCCGCCCACCAGATCTCACAACGCCTCAATCCCAGGGCTCCTCGGCCAGAGTTGCATGACTCGCCGAGCTGATCGCGTCTACTTCTTCGGCGCGCTCCGGGTGCTCGATATAGCCCTGAACGTAGCGCTCCACGTCCTTGCGTCTCTGCAAGTCGCGCAGAAATGCCTGAACGGCTTGCCGGAAGAACTCGCTACGGCTCTCGCCGCTGCTGGGCGTGCTCTTCGGCGCCGGCATCTGCTGGGTGCTCACCACCTTCGAGCTGGTGCGCTTCGACCCGGAAGTGGCGGCGATCTACTTCGTCAATTCCGTCCCCTTCCGCGTCGTGCCGCGGGACCTCCTAGCGGTGGTCGGCTTCGCGCTCCTGGTCACCCTGATCGCCTGCTTCGCCCCCGCCTGGAAGGCCGCGCGGGTGGACCCGTCGTCGGCGTTGCGGTACGAGTAGCTACGCCGACACGCTCTCGTTCCGCTCGCCGGACATGATCCGCCAGCCGATGACCTTCTCGTCGATCTCGCGCAGGCGGTTGGCGATCAGGCGGCAGAGGAGCTGGAGGAACTCCAGGGCGGCATGGGGGTCCATGGCGAGGACCTCGCGCACCGTCCCCTGATCCAGGGCCAGCACGGTGAGCGGGCCGCCGTGGGCGCGGGCGTCGGCCGAGCGCGGCTCGCCGTCGATCAGCGACATCTCGCCGAAGAAGTCGCCGCGCTCCAGGATGGCGAGCGCCTCCTCGCCGGCGCCGGGGATGAACTTCGAGATCATCACCCGCCCTTCGAGGATGATGTACATCTCGTTCCCCTCGTCCCCCTCCTGGAACAGGGAGGCCCCGGCGTTGAAGCGCTTCTCGCGGGAGAAGGTGGCGAGGGTCATCAGCTCGCGGCGGGAGAGCCCCTGCTCGCGGAAGAGGCGGATCTTGTCCGACTCCGCCACCCGCACGTTCGCGGAGCCCCCTCCCGCGGTCTGCTTGCGCAGGCGCAGGAAGCTCTCCGGCATCGACTCCTCGGAGAAGAACGATTTGAGCTGCTCGTTGGTCGCCCGCAGCTTGCGCGCCAGGCTGTGCCAGAGGGTCCAGTAGACCTGGACCCCCAGCTCCGCGGAGCCCTCCATCAGATTATCGAGCGCCGCGGCGTCGATGCGGAAGATCAGGCTGGGCGCGGCGGCGAGGGCGTCGGTGCTGCGCTCCTGGCCGGTGATGAAGCTCGCCTCGCCGAAGAAGTCCCCCGGCTCGACCATCCCCAGGGCGAAGGTGCCGTAGGAGGTGGTGCGCTGGACGGTGATCTCCCCCCGCTCCAGCATGTAGAGGTCGCGCTCCTGGGCGCGATGACTGAAGATCAGGCTGCCCACGTCGTGGACCTCCTCGCGGACGGCCTGGGTGACGCGGAAGATCTGCTCGTCGGAGAAGTGGGCGAGAGGCTTGATCCGCCGCAGGCGCGAGGCCAGCTCGAGCTGGCCGCCGGCGTCCCGGCGCATGGGCGGCGGGGTCGTGAAGGAGAGGGTGGTTCCCGGCAGCCCCCCCTGCTCCAGGAAGCGCTCGCGGTGCCACTCCAGCCGGTCGAAGGCGGTATGCACCATCTCCTGGCGCTCTTTGAAGACGCGCGCCAGCTCGCGGTTGCCCCACCCCAGGATCTGCTTCAGGGTCTGGATGCGCCGCCGCAGCCGCCGCACCCCCTCCTCGTCGCCGTCGTTGAGCAGCAAGAAGGCGTGCACGGTGGCGCTCAGCGCCGGCTCGAACTGCTTGCGCTCGTACTCGGCCCGCCCCAGGCTCTCCGCCGTCTCACGATCGAAGGGGTTGTAGCGCAGCGCCCGGCCGAATTCCTCCGCGGCGCCGTCGAAGTCGCGGCGGCGGAAGAGCAGGCGGCCGTGCAGCTTGTGGTTGGCGGGGTTGGCCAGGTCCTTGGCCTTGGCGACCTCGATGCACTCGATGGCCCGCGCGTTCTCCCCCTTCTCGGCGTAGAGGTGGGCCAGCCCCAGGAAGTGGGCGGCGTCGATGGCGTTGCGGCGGAACCCCTCGCGCAGGACGTCGCGCAGGCTGCGCGAGCTCGTCCCCGTGTGCTGCTGCTGGAGCTTGCGGACCTCCGCCAGGGCCAGCTTGACGCTCAGGTTCTTGGGGTCCAGGCGCAGGGCCAGGAGGAGGATGTCCGCCGCCTCCTCGTACCGTCCGCTCGTGTTGAAGCGCTGGGCCAGATCGGTCAGCTCCCGGACTTCCTCGCTCGAGGGGCTCTGCGGATTGGTCATACGCCGCGCTTTTCCCTTCATTGCTGGAGTAGACGAGGAAGTGTAGCACGGCGGGGTCTCGGAGCGGCCTGCCCTTCAAAGGCTTGAACCCCGAGGCCTTTTTCTATAAATTCTCCTATAGCTTTTCGTCTCACCACGAAATCCCGGTCCGCCGGGGAGGAGCTCTGAGATGGCCATGAGCCCCGAGATGGCTACTTCTGTGAAGCTGGGCATCGAGTGCTGCCGGAGAGGGGACTGGAACGCCGGGCTGCAGTATCTGGGGAAGGTGACGCAGACCGAGGACGCCAGCGTCGGCCTTCCAGGGCTCTTCTACTCCTACCTGGGCTACGGCATCGCCCTGCGCGACCGGCGCATCCGCGAGGGGCTCCGGCTCTGCCGGCACTCGATCGAGGTGGAGCTCTTCGAGGCCGAGAACTACCTCAACCTGGCCCGTACCTGCCTGCTGGCCCGCGACCGCAGGGGGGCGGTGAAGGCGGTGCGCGCCGGCCTCAAGGTCGATCGCGGCAACCAGAAGCTGCTCACCCTCTACAAGGAGATGGGCGTCCGCGGCCAGCCGGTGCTCCCCTTCCTCGACCGCGCGAATCCGCTCAACGTCCTGCTGGGACGGATCCGCCACGCGCTGCGCGGCGGCTCCTAGACCCCTGAGGAAAGACCCGCAAAAACAGTTTCCCCCCGGCCCGGAGCACGGACCGAGGGGAACGGGAAAAGCGCTGGGCCCTGCGGCCGTGGGCTATGGAGCGCCGGCGGCGGTTCCGCCGCCCTGCCGGAGATCGTCGAACACGATGCCGAGGTTCTCGGCGCCGTTGTTGCGGACGAGGTCCATGAAGTCCACGACCTTGTCGAACGGCAGCTCGCCGTCGGCGGCGAAGAACACCACCTTGCTCTGGCGGCCGGTGAGCGCCTGCTGGAGGGCGCCCCCGAAGCTGGAGTAGGGGACGGCCAGCTTGTTGATGTAGGTCTGGCCCGCGGCGTCCATCCGCACGATGATCTGGTCCTCGCTCGGCGGCGGCGTCGCGGTGGTGACTTTCGGCGGCACCTGAGCGGGGTAGCCCATCTGGAGCAGCGGCACCGCGACCATGAAGATGATCAGCAGCACGAGCACCACGTCGACCAGCGGCGTGATGTTGATGTCACTCCGGACTCCCCCTGCACCGCTCATGTTCATTGCCATGGCTTGAGCTCCTTACGCCTTCTTCTTCTCGGTCACCACACCCACGTGGCTGAAGCCGGCCTCGTTGACCATCTGCATCAGCGAGCGCACGTCCTTGTACTTCAGGCGCCGGTCGGCCTTGATCATCACGTCCTTGTCCGGCGTCGAGTCGTGCACCTGGGCGAGCGTGGCCTTCAGGTTCTCTTTCGGCACCCAGTTCTGGTTGACGAAGACCGAGCCGTCCTGCTTGATGGCCATCGTGATCTGCTTCGCGTTCTCCGGCATCTTCGCCGGATTCACGGTCTCCGGCAGGGTGACGTCGACCCCCTTCTGCAGCAGGGGAGTGACCACCATGAAGATGATCAACAGCACCAGGCAGACGTCGACGAGGGGGGTGACGTTGATGTCGCTCCGCACCTCTCGGACGAGCGTGGGCTTGTTGTGCTTAGGCAGCATGCTTGCTCCTCTGGCGCTTCATGAAGAAGTCGACCAGCTCGGACGAGGAGTTGGACATCTCGATCTGCAGCCGCTCGAGCTGTTGGGTGAAGTAGTTGAACATCCAGGCCGCCGGGATGGCGACGCCGAGACCGAGGGCGGTGGCCACGAGCGCCTCGGCGATGCCGGCCGACACCGCGCCGATACCGCCCGAGCCGGTGAGGGCCATGCCGTGGAAGGCGTTGATGATGCCGATCACGGTGCCGAACAGGCCGATGAAGGGGGTGATCGTGGCGATGGTGGCGAGCGAGCCGATGCCGCGCTTCATGTCCGAGGTGGTCAGCAGCGTGGCGCGCTCCACAGCGCGGGTGGCCGCCTCCACGATCTCCTGCTCGGTGAGGGGGCTCGTCTGACTCTCGAACTGGAACGACTGCAGGCCGGCCGAGACGACGCGGGCCAGGTGGCTCTGGGGGTACTTCATGGCGACGTCGATCGCCGCCTGCGCGCGGTCGTTCTTCAGGTGCTCGGTCGCCTGGCGGGCGAACAGCAGCGACTGCTTCCGGGCCTTGCGGAAGACGATCAGGCGCTCGACGCAGACGTACAGCGACCAGATCGACAGAAGGATGAGAATGACGACGACGATCTTGTTGAGGATCGTCATCTGTTCCCAGAGGACAAGAGGATTCAGATCCATGCGCTTCTCCTTTGCGAAAGCCTAGGCGCTCACTGCACCTGGAAATTGACCGTCAGCACGTAGTAGACCTTGACCGGTTTGCCCGCGAGCGTGGCCGGCCTGAACTTCCACCTCTGCACCGCGTCGACCGCGGCCTTGTCGAGGCCCATCGGCTGGCCCTTGAGGACCCGCACGTTGGTGACGTTGCCCTGCTGGTCGATGATCGCCTCGACGATCACCGTGCCGGTGACGCGCGCGCGGCGGGCGAGCTCGGTATAGACCGGCTTGGGGGCCGAGATGATCTCCGGCCGGCTCACGTCGCCGCCCACGCGCAGCGGCGCCTCGTCGCCGCCGACCACGCCGCCAGGGGTGCCGCCGACGACGCCGCCGACCACGCCACCCACGACGCCGCCGACCACGCCACCGGCGACGCCGCCCTCGACGCCGCCCTCAACCCCGGCGTCCGCGGGGGGGTTGTTGGACGGCGGCGGCACCTTCTCCGGGATCTGCACCGGCTGCACCGGCTCGGTCGGCTGGATGTGCGGCACTTCCTTCTGCACCTCCACCGGCTTGGGGGCGGCCGCCGGCGGGGGGGGCGGCGGCGGCGGGGGCGGCGGCGGCGCGGTGTTGACGAACACCACGTTGATCGGCGGCTCCTCCACCGGCGGCACGTTCCAGTACTGCGCGAACAGCAGCGCGCCGCCGCCCACCACGTGGATGATCAACGCGATCGTCACCAACCACCAGCGCCGGCTGCGCCGTCTAATGTCCAGATCGATCAGCGAATTTTCAAACATGATCCCACCTGTTCTTTAGGTTTTGGAGGGGGAGGCCGCCTGTTCCGCCGCCTTCTTTTGCGCCGCGATCGCCGCCTTCGCCTTCTCGGTCCAGTCGTGCGCCGTCGTCTCGTCCGCCAGCCGCTGGGCGCCGTCGGTGTCGATCTTCGACTTCTCGCGGTACAGCAGGCCGGTGTAGACCATCGTCG
>QHVW01000929.1:0-7124 GCA_003223675.1 Acidobacteriota bacterium | reverse complement strand
GTCAGGATGTTGACCCGGGCCTGCTCGAGCTTCGACGTCTCCGCCGGCTTCTCCTGGATGCGGCGGTCGATGAAGGAGAGCGCCTCGTTGTACTTTTCGGCGTTCACGTAGGTGGCCATCAAATAATCTTCGATCTTCGTGTCGTCCGGGTTCTCGGCCAGGAACTTCTCGAAGGCGTCGATGGCCGTGGCGGCGTACTGCTGGTTCTTCGGATCGGGGTCGCCCGGGCGGTAGAGGGCGAGCGCGGAGTAGCCGACGGAGCGCCAGGCGAAGGTGGCGTCCGGATCCAGCTCCAGCCCTCTCTTGTAGTAGTCCAGGGCCTTGGAGTACTGCTCCTGCGTGTAGTAGGAGTTCCCCTTCTTGAGCTCCGCCCGGGCCTGGATCTTGCCACAGCCGGCCAGCGGCAGGACGAGAAGGGCTGCCACGGGAAGGATGATCAATGGTCTCTGCATAGTCACCTCTCCACGACTTAGATGGGGGGAGCTCGAAAAGAGTTCCCGGAAGATTCGGCCCGAAGGAAGAGGGGCTCGGAGGGGCGACGTCCCTTTCTGCCCCACCTCGACACGCGGACCCAATGCAACAGTTGTACCGACTTCCCCTATTTCCCCGGAAAGCCCTGAAACGGCGGCTCTCCGGGGGTCCCGCTACGCTGCCGGCGCCGCGAAATGGGCGAGGATCTCCTCCCCGCGGCGGCCGGACGGGCCACCGGGAGGGGTCTTGGTGTGGAGCGGCAGTTTCTTCGTTCCAGTCATGAGGCGGCGGAATGCTAGAGGAAAACGCGCGCGGACGCCAGATGGGGCGGCGCACTCGGGGAGAAAGTCCGGCGAAAGGGGGGCGCCGCATCAAGGGGTATTCGGCGGGCTCAGCTCAAGGACGAGCAGGCCTTCTTCGGGGTCCTCCAGGAATGCGGCGATCCGTTGATGACTGCGCTCAAGGAGATCGCCGATCAGGTCAGTGCCTGCGTTGCCTACCGACAGCCATACGACTTTCGGCGGTGGACCCTTCAGGAAGCTGAGCTGGCGGAAATCGTTGTCCTTGGAGACGATCGTGAAGCGATGGAACCCAGCGTAGTCCCAGACCATCCGGTCACGGCGACCGTGCAGACCGACGTGATCGACGTGTTGGCTGCCGGGGAAAAGCACAGCCAGCCTCCTGATGAGGCGAGGGCTCAAGTTCTCGTCAAGCAGGAGCTTCACGCCGCGGGAGAGACGGCAAGGCGGCGCTCGCGGGCTGCGGCGAACGCCAGGCAGGCCCGGATGTGCTCCGGGCGAAGGCTCGGGAAATCCTCGAGGATCTGGGCCTCCGTCATACCGCCGGCGAGATACTCAAGGATGTCGTAGACCGCGATGCGGGTGCCCCGGATGCAGGGTTTGCCGCTACGAATTCCCGGCGTGACCGTGATGTAGTCTTCGAAGCTCATCCATCACAGAGTACCGCCCGGGATGTGCGTGCCGCAAGTATCATCGCTCCGCGAGCCCTCCGTTGCGCCCCTCCCCCCGGCCGTGTCAGACTCCCGCGGCGCAGAACGCACCCATGGACACGCGGGACCACGCGGGCCGGCCGCGAAGCTCGCGGGGAGGAAACCTTTGCTGCAGGGCATCTTCCGCACCAAGTCGCTGAACGCGATCCTGGCCTCGGCCGAGAACCCCGAGTCCCAGCTCCGGCGCTCCCTGGGCGCCTTCCAGCTCACCCTGCTGGGCATCGGCGCCATCATCGGCGCCGGCATCTTCTCGACCGTGGGCACCGCCGCGGCGGGGGGCGGCGGCCACGCGGGCGCGGGTCCCGCGATCGCCCTCTCCTTCGTCCTCACCGCCATCACCTGCGGCTTCGCGGCGCTCTGCTACGCCGAGTTCGCCTCCATGGTGCCGGTCTCCGGCTCGGCCTACACCTACGCCTACGCCACCCTCGGCGAGCTGGTCGGCTGGATCATCGGCTGGGACCTCATCATCGAGTACGCGGTGGGCAACGTGGCGGTGGCCATCTCCTGGGCCGGCTACTTCCAGGAGCTGCTCCACAACGTGGGCATCGACCTGCCCGGCTGGTTGTGCATCGACTACCGCTCGGCGGCCCAGGCGGCCCAGCAGGTCGCCGAGGCGCAGGCCCACGGGGGGAGCGCCGCTGTCCAGGCCCTGGGCGCCGCCGTCCTCCAGGCCGCCCAGGCGCTCGCGGCCGCCCCGCACCTGCTGGGCGTCCCGGTCGTCCTCAACCTGCCGGCCTTCCTGATCGTCATGCTGATCACCGTGATCCTGGTGATCGGCATCCGCGAGAGCGTCTGGTTCAACTCGGCGATGGTGCTGCTGAAGCTCGCCATCATCACCTTCTTCGTGATCCTGGGGTTCTTCTACGTCAAGCCGGCGAACTGGCACCCCTTCGCGCCCAACGGCTATCACGGGATCTTCACCGCCGCCGCCATCATCTTCTTCGCCTACATCGGCTTCGACGCCGTCTCCACCGCCGCCGAGGAGACGAAGAACCCGAAGCGCGACATGCCGATCGCCATCCTCTCCAGCCTGGTCGTCTGCACCGTCATCTACATCCTGGTGGCGCTGGTGCTCACCGGCATGCTGCCCTGGCGGCAGCTCGACACCGCCGAGCCGCTGGCGACCGCCTTCTCGGCCCTGGGGATGCGGTGGCCGACGATCATCATCTCCCTCGGCGCCGTCTTCGCCACCACCTCGGTGCTGCTGGTCTTCCAGCTCGGCCAGCCGCGCATCTTCTTCTCGATGGCCCGCGACGGCCTGCTCCCCCCATGGGCAGCCAAGGTTCATCCGAAGTACCGGACTCCCCACGTCACCACCTGGCTGACCGGCATCGTGGTGGCCGTCTTCTCGGCGGTGGCCAACATCAACGAGGTGGTGGAGCTGACCAACATCGGCACGCTGTTCGCGTTCGTGCTGGTCTGCGCCGGCATCACCATCCTGCGCTACAAGGACCCGGGCCGGCAGCGCCCCTTCCGCGTCCCCCTGGGACCGTGGCTCATCCCGCTGCTGGGCGCCGTGTTCTGCATCTTCCTGATGTTCTACCTGCCGCCCACCTCCTGGTGGCGGTTCATCGGCTGGCTGGTGCTCGGGATGTCGATCTACTTCTCCTACGGCTACACCCACAGCGTGGTGGGGAAGGAGAGCGGCCGGCCGGCGAAGCCTCCGGGGCAGAACCTGGCCGCCCTCGGCTTCCTGCTGGCGGCGGCGGGCCTCTTTATCATCCCGCACGACGCCGGCCTCCCCACGCTCCTGCGCGAGGCGGCCGACAGCGGGATGGAGGACCACCTGCGCTCGCTGATCGGCCTCGCGCTGATCGCCCTCGGGTTGATCTCGGGAGTCTTCGGCGTGGCGGGGGCTCGGCGGGCGGAAACGCGGTAGGCGTTTACCGCCCCCGTCCCCCCGGCCCGGGCCACTGCACGGCGGCGGCGTGGGCCATGGCGCGCTTGGAATCGCGGGCGAAGCGCTTCTGCAGGGCGCGGGCGACCGGCAGGCCGAGGCGCGCCGCGGGGTGAGCCGGTCGCGAGAAGGCGAAGATGTCATACCAGACCGTGTTGTCCTCGTGGCTCCATTCGACCAGGAAGCGCTCCTCCCCCTGCTCGGCGTGGTCGGGGAGCGTCCCGTAGGCGAAGCCGAAGCGGACCACCGGGCCCTCGTCGTCGACCGCGTAGACGATCCGGCAGGCGTTGAGCGACCAGAGCCCCAGGTGCCGGACCCGCACCGCCACCGTGACGCCCGGCTCCAGCGGCGCGGTGGGGGGATGCGCCGAGACCCACCCGAGATCGAAGTGCTTCCAGCTCCGCATGGCGTCCACGGCGCGCGCGAAGGCGGCCCGCCCCTCCCCGAGCTGGATGCGGTTGTGGTCCTGCCGGTAGCCGGCCGGCGCCTGCCGCTGGGTGGCGCCCACCTCGCGATAGGAGAACGTGCGGTTCCGCTGCGCGGAGAGGAACCGGTCGATCTGGCGGCGGTCGGGCTTGGTGAGGAAGAACACTGCGGCGCGGGAGCGTACCACGGCCCTCTGGAGACTAGAATGGGGTGCCCGGCGGGAAGCCCCCCGGCGGGAGCGGAGGAGACGGCGATGCGGGTCCTCGACGGCGAGGCGACGTTGGTGCGGGTGTTCATCGGCGAGAGCGATCAGTGGCGTCACCAGCCGCTGGCCCTCGCCGTGATCGAGCGCCTGCGCAAGGAGGGGTACTCGGGGGCCACCGTCCTGCGCGGCGTCGCCGGCTTCGGCGCCCGCAGCGTCCTCCACACCACGCAGATCCTCCGCCTCTCCGAGGACCTGCCGGTGGTGATCGAGATGGTCGAGGCCCACGAGCGGGTGGAGGCGCTCCTCGCCGTCCTGGATGAGATGGTCCCCGAGGGGCTCGTCACCCTGGAGAAGGTGCGGGTGGTCAAATACTCTCCGGGCACCCGCAAGATCGACCGGGCATGATGGCCGAGGAGCTCGCCGCCGGGGAGCCCGCCCGCCGCCGGCTCTTCCTCGTCCTGGCCCTCGCCGCCGCGGCCCTCTTCTTCCTGGTGACCCATCACTACTGGGTGCCGGCCGACTCCAACCTCGACGAGAACGCCTACCTCATCTCCGGCAAGCTCCTCGCCCGCACCGGATCGCCGGGATTCGCGCCGCCCGACCCCTACTCCCTGGTAGGCATGATGTGGATCACTACCCCGTCGGGGCGTTGCTATCCGAAATATCCGCTGGGCCAGACGCTCCTGGTGGCGGCGGCGGTCAAGGCCGGCGGCTTGCGGGCGGCCTTCTGGATCAGTCCGGTCCTGATGACCCTGGGCCTGCTCGGCGTCTTCCTGCTCGTCCGCGAGGCCGTGGGCTCGTTCGCGGGCCTCCTCGCGATGCTGGCGATGGCGACGAGCCCCGTGCTGCTCGCCGAGACCAACGATCCCGACAGCCACGGGGCCGTCGTCTTCTTCACCACCTGGGGGATGCTCCTGCTCCTCCGCTGGTGGCGGACGGGGAAGCTCCGCCACGCCGCGCTCGCCGGGCTCCTGCTGGGTCTTTCGGCGATCACCCGCTATACCGAGGGGCTGCTGCTGCTCCCCCTGGGGATCGTCGCGCTGCTCGCGCTCGGACGCCCCTGGGACCGCCGCCGGCTCGCCGGAGCGGCGGCGCTGGCGGCGGGCTGGCTGTTGCCGGTCGGGCTCCAGACCGCCTTCAACCTGCGCGTCTTCCACCGACTGACCGGCTACGGCGCCACGAACGAGAGCACCGCCTTCGGGCTGGGCCATCTGGCGCGGCACGCGGGGCTGGTGCTGCGCCAGCTCTTCTTCCTCGGTCTGCCTCTCCTCTTCCCCCTGGCCGTCCTGGGATTGGCGCTGCTCGCCTGGCGCGAGCGCCGGCTGGGCCTCGTGCTCTGGGCCTGGGCGCTGCCGGGCCTCCTCCTCTACGCGGCCTACTATTGGGCGGTCGACGACGTGGCCTACACCCGCTTCTTCCTCACCCTGCTGCCGCCGCTGGTGCTCGGGATGGCCTGGCTGCTGACCCGCCCGCTCCCCGGCCCGGAATGGCTGCGCCGGCGGATCCAGCCGGCGCTGGGGCTCGCCCTCGTCCTGGCGTGCGGAGCCTACGGCGTGCGTGAGGCCCTGCCGATCCTGCGCGGCGTCCAGGAGGACCAGACGCTGGCCCGGGACACGGCGGCGGCCGCGCTCGCCGTGGCCCCCGCGGGCTCGGTCTTCTTCGGTCCGCCCCAACCGCTGCTCTATCTCCAGTACGCGAGCGACGACTATCGGCTCTACGGCCGCAACATGTTCCTCCCCCAGGTGATTGAACGCATGGGCCGCCGGGATCCGCGGGCACCGAACCCCCTCCAGCCCGAGCGCGCGCGGGCGCTCTACCGCCTCCTCAAGGGGCGCAAGCCGGTCGGGCTCCTGCGGCTGCAGCGCAACCTGGTGGCGGACGCCCTGGGCCAGGGCCGGCGGGTCTTCCTGATCCAGCCCGCGGGGGATGAGCCCGGGACCCGCTTCGCGTCTCCGGATCTCGACGGCCGCGACGGCCGCGGCTTTGCCCTCCATCCCGTCGCCCGCTGGACCGGCTGGGAGATGCTGGAGGTCACGGCCGCCCGCCCTCTGGGGTAAGATATCGAGCTACGGCGATCCGTCGATACGAAGAGGAGATCCGGATGCGACGCTACATGGAGCTGGTCGAGCGCCTGCGGTCCTCCGTCCTCCAGGGGAAAGGGAAGACCGATCCCGCCTTGCGGCAGGCGGTGGCAGCGCGGTCGGCCGAGCTCGGCGGCGGGCCCGCCGCGCCGCCCGGCGCCGCCATCCCCGCCGGCTTGCGGGATCTCGTGGACAAGACCGCCCTCCACGCCTACCAGATCACCGACGAGGAGATCCAGGCCCTGCTCCGGGCCGGCCATTCGGAGGACGAGATCTACGAGATCGCCGTCAGCGCCGCGATCGGCGGCGGTCTGGCGCGGCTGGAGCGGGGGCTCGCCGCCCTCGCAGGAGACAAGCGATGAGGCTCGAATCGGTGCGGCGGGGGACGGGGATCAAGCGCCTGCTCCTGCCGGTGATGAGTTGGAAGGTCCGTGCGCGCGTGCCGGACGTCGTCCGCACCCTGATCCACCGGCCGGCGTTTTTCGGCAAGGGGTACAACGCCTGGATCCAGGCGGTGATGCGCGGGCCGTCGCCGTGGAGCGTCTGGGAGCGGGAGCTCTTCGCCTCGTTCACCTCCCGCTGCAACGCCTGCGTCTTCTGAACGGACTGTCACGGCGCGGTCGCGTCGATGGCTCACGGGGAAGACGCGGTGGTGGCGGCGGTGCTCGCCGACTACCGCACGGCGCCCATCTCCGAGAAGCTGCGGGCCATGCTCGGCTTCCTCGAGAAGCTGACCCTGCGTCCGGAGGAGATCGGGCCGGACGACGTGGCGCCGTTGCGCGCCGCCGGCCTCACGGACGAGGAGATCGAGGACGCCATCCATGTCTGCGCCCTCTTCAACGTCATCAACCGGGTGGCGGACTCGCTCGGCTTCGAGCCGGCCGACGCGAACGGCTACCAGGTCAGCGCGCGGATGCTGCTCGACAAGGGGTACGCCTGAGCAGCCGGTTCGTTGACGTCCAGGTTACAAAATATTCGTAATTGTCTCGAAGTGTGGGTAGAGGCTCACCTTCCTTGGTAGAGGGACGGAAATGC
>QHVW01000825.1 GCA_003223675.1 Acidobacteriota bacterium | reverse complement strand
GGGCATTCATGCCCGGGCGGGGCCGGGCCGAGCAATCTGCCAAAGCAGACCTACGGCGTCCGCGCGAGCTCGGCCACCGCCGCCGCCCCCGCCTCCTCGGGGCTCGCGGAGCGCAGCGTCCGGCCGCGGCAGCGCGATGCCAGGCCGATCATGCCGGTCAGGGCCTGGCCGTAGTCGAAGCCGGGAGACTTGATCACCGCGCGCAGCAGGTGGTGCGCGACCTCGCCCTGGCTCAGCGGCGCGAAACGGGGCGCCTCTCCCGCCTCCCCGCGTTCCAGGACCAGCAGATCGCTCACCGGCGGCGGCCCGCCCGCCGCAGGCTCCGGGAAGGGGTAGTAGTCGGCGGGGTAGGACGCCGGGCGCGGCGGGATGCGCTCCAGGAGCCGCGGCGAGTACTCGCAGTCCATGTGCAGGGCGCGGGGGAAGCGCTCGACCGTCAAATCGCCCTGGCGCACGGGGAGGATGTCGTCGGTCACCAGCGCCATCCCGCTCGACCAGAGCCAGAGGGTGAGGCTGGTCTTGCCTGCCCCGGACTCGCCGATGATGAGGCAGGTGCCGCGCGGACCCGCCACCGCGCCGGCGTGGAGCACCCAGCGGTCGTGGGCGCGGGCGATCGCCTCGTTGATCAGCCGGTATTCGATCAGCGGGGCGTCATCTCCGGGCGCGGCCGGGATCTCGACCGCCTCCGCCGTGGGATCGGCGATGGGAAAGCCGCGCAGCAGCGCGGCGAGGGAGGGCTGGTGCACGGCCGGCAAGTCCCGGCAGCGGAAGGTGTTGCCGAGGATGATCCATCCAGATTCTGCTATACCCATTGCAGAAATTGCCGGGCCGCGAGGTCGCTGAGGAACGCCGTGAGGGCGGCCTCCTCGACCGTGTCGTGCGGGAACACCTCGCGGATCTCCCGCAGCGCGGCGGACACCGTATGCCGGCCGTCGGCGAAGCTGCACAGCAGGGCGGCGGTGTGATTGAGGCTCAGGCTCTGGTCGAGCTCCCGGGAGTAGAGCACCGCGCTGCCATCGCCCAGGGGCTCGAGCCGGACGCCGGGCGCCAGGGCGAAGGCGGAGCCGGGATCGGGGGTCTCGTCACGCTCGTTCACGGGGCGGCTCGGGAGAGGGTGGTAAGGTTTTTGCTAGGCCATCAGGCGGTTGATCACGGTCACGCAGCGGACTATAGGCTGCGGTTTCACCAGGGGTCAAGGAGCAAAGGAGGTGACCATGGAATTCAATTCGCTGACGGACCGGAGACTGTTTCTCAAGCGCACCATCCAGGGTGCGGGCCTCGCCTTCGCGGTTCCCACCGTGTTGTCGTCGCTCGGCTCCCGGGCGCTGCAGGCCCAGACCAGCGGGCCGGTGGGGGCTGCCGCGGGGAATCCCTACGGCACCAACGACGGCCATCATATGTAGCAGAAGCTTCAAGATAGCGAGACCGGGAGGGGTGCCGGCCGGAGGTCACGTCCGTTCGCCCCCTCGTCTCCCTGTGCGGCCGTATCAACCCCCGACCTATCCAGCTCAGCCCCTGCGCGCCGCGGATCTTTCTGCCCCTCTCGCCGCTTTCGAGGGGCTTTTCTCTTCCTGGTATAGTCCCCGCGCAGATGACGGAACGAAGCCCGGCGCTCCAGATCCTCGCCGTCTACGGCACCCGTCCGGAAGCGATCAAGATGGCGCCGGTCGTCGCCGCCCTGAAGCGCCGTCCGGAGACGTTCGCCGTGCGCGTCTGCGCCACCGGCCAGCACCGCGAGATGCTCGATCAGGCCCAGGAGCTGCTCGGCCTGCGCCCCGATCTCGATCTGCGGCTGATGCAGGGGGACACCACCACCGCCATGGCCGCCTCCCTCGCCGCCTTCCACCGCCGCGTCCGCGTCGGCCACGTCGAGGCCGGGCTGCGCACGGGCGATCTCGGCCGCCCCTTCCCGGAGGAGGCGAACCGGCGCGTCATCGATCTCCTGGCCACCTGTCTCTTCGCCCCCACCGGGCGGGCTTGCCAGGCCCTCCTCGCCGAAGGGTGCGCGCCGGAGCGCGTCCACGTGGTGGGGAACACGGTGATCGACGCCCTGCGCGCGATCTCCGCGGGGCTCGCCGGACCGCCGCCCGTGGGACCTGAGGTGCTGATCACCGTGCACCGGCGCGAGAGCTTCGGCGCCCCCCTGCGCGAGGTCTTCGCGGCCCTGCGCGAGCTGGCGGAGAGCTTCCCCGCGGTCGATTGGATCTACCCGGTGCATCCCAATCCCAACGTCCGCGGCCCCGCCCAGGAGATCCTCGCGGGCCTGCCGAACCTCCAACTGCACGAGCCGTTCGACTACCGCGAGCTGGTGCGCCGGCTGATGCGCTGCCGCTTCGTGCTCACCGACAGCGGCGGTCTCCAGGAGGAGGCCCCGGCCTTCGGCAAGCCGGTGCTGGTGCTGCGCGAGACCACCGAGCGGCCGGAGGGGGTCGAGGCCGGCGTGACGCTGTTGGTGGGCACTTGCCGCGAACGGATCGTCGCCGAGGCCTCCCGCCTGCTCACCTCGGAGGCGGCCTGGCAGGCCATGGCGCGGGCGGTGAACCCCTACGGGGACGGCTGCGCGGGCGAGCGGATCGCGGCCATCCTGGGTGGCGAGCCCTGGACCCCCTTCGCGCCCCCCCTGCCGTGAGCGCGATCCTGATCGCCGGCTACTACGGCCACGGCAACGCCGGCGACGAGGCGATCCTCGCCGGCATGCTGGACGCGCTGCGCGCCCTGCGGCCGGACCTCGCGGTCACCGTGGCCTCCGGAGACCCGGCGCGCACCACGGCGGAGCACGGCGTGCGCGCGGTGGCCGCCGGCGATCTCCCGGCGCTGATCGCGGCCGTCGCGGCGAGCGACCTGGTGATCCTGGGCGGCGGCGGCCTCTTCCAGGACTACTGGCCGGTGCCGGAGGAGACCTTCCTCACGCGGCGCCAGGGGGGGCTCCTCGCCTACCTCGCCTATCCGGCGCTGGCGGCGCTGCTGGGGCGCCCGGCGATGATCTACGCCGCCGGCGTGGGGCCGCTCGCCACGCAGGAAGGAAGGCGCCTCACCCGCGTCGCCTTCGAGCTCTGCCGGCGTTCGACCGTGCGCGATCCCGGCTCGCTCGCCCTGCTGGCCGAGATCGCTCCGGACCTGTTCGTAGAATTGGCCGCCGATCCCGCCTTCCGGCTCCAGCCCGCCACGGCCGCGGAAATCGATCGCCTGCTCGCGTCTCTGGGGCTCGGGACGGACGAGCGCCTCACCGGCGTGGCCCTGCGTCATTGGGATTTCGGCGTCTCGCCCGCGGTCTGGGAGGCGGAGGTGGCCCGGGCCCTGGATCTCTATCTCGCCGATCGATCCGAAAAAACGCCCGGCCGGCTCCTCTTCC
>QHVW01000928.1 GCA_003223675.1 Acidobacteriota bacterium | reverse complement strand
GGGCTTTCTCCTTGCCTTCAAAGAGGCAATCGCTTCAATGCTTTCTCTGGCTAAGCTTGAGAGCCTGGCACCCATCCCGTCTCTCCGTTGGACCCGCAACTGCGGTAGCAATAGAGTCTCCGAGATTTCCTTGAGAGCTTTCGCAACGTTCTCTGCACTCACAGGCCGACGACTCGGATCCTTCTCGAGCAAGTGATCCACCAAATCTGAGAGCTCTTGGGGAACTTGAGGAACTCGTTTCCGCACCGAAACCTGCCGATCATTTAAGACATCGCGCACCCTATTCACCAATGACGAGCTCGTGAACGGAGAGCTACCCGTCAGCATCTCATAAAGGAGGGCGCCCAGCAGAAAAAGGTCGGATCGGACATCTAGAGGCTGCCCCAGAATTTGCTCTGGGGAGGAGTAAGAGATGGATAAGGAGAGCTGCCCGGTATCTCGACCTAGCTCCACAAGAGTGGCTAGACCAAAGTCTGTAAGCTTGACGCGCCCTTCACGCGTCACCAGGATGTTCTCGGGTCTTAAATCTCTGTAGATCACGCCCACTTGATGAACGTGGACTAAAACCTCGGCAATTTGCCGAGCGAAACTAACGGCAGTACTGAGGTTAAGGGGTCCCTCCTCTAGAAACTCAGCTAGGGATCTCCCCTCGAAAAGCTCCGTGACAACAACGTCAACATCGTTGTCGGCCAACTCAATGAGGTCGTAGACCTGGACAATGGCGGGATGGGAGACTCTAGCCGCAGCTCTAGCTTCGCGGCGGAAGCGCTCGCGCGCCCCTTTGGTTGTAGAATCCCAACTAATGAACTTGATGGCGGCCCACCGCCCTAGCCGCCCATCCCAGGCACGAAAGACCTCGCTAGCCAAGCCCGCTCGAATCCTGCCCTCTAAGCGGTAGGGTCCGATACTTTCCAGCCGTGGGCTCATCAAGACTCCAGCCTAAACTAAGCGCTTCAATCTCAGAAGATGAGATCGAAGGCCTCGTGCTTCGCCGCCTCGGAGACGGCTGCGGGATCGGTTTTCAGTAGATCGACGGGCCTGCGACCGCCCAGCCATCCATTGCTGGCGATGAACCAGAGGGCGAGCTCCCATCCGCGGCTCTGCTGGCCGATAGAGGCCAGAATCTCGGCCACCACAGGACGTGGATGCCCCTCCTCATCAAACTGAAACAGAGGATAGAGGCTCCGGCCTTCGTGAGGAACCGTAAAGACCCGCCGCTCACGCTTCCATTGGTCGATCTCCCGGCTCGACAGGCGGGGCTCCCTGTCCTGCGCTTTCAGGGTAAGCGTCTTGGCTACCTCGGCGCTAGTCAGGGCACCGAGCTCCGCCAGCAGGCTCTGCCGAGCAGCAGCGTTGCGGGCAGCCTGCCGGCGAGCGATCTCCTCGTGGGAAACCCCTGGGAGATCCAGGCTCCCATAGAGGTCCTCGCATGTAGAGCGCTTGGCCTTGACCCGGTACCTGGCGTCCTGATTCGTGTTGGCGACTTTCACGGAGCACTCTCCAAGGTTCTTGGATTTTACCTCAATCCGCGCCCGTCTGTCATCTTTGGGGATGGAGATCTCTCCGCCAGCACCTTCTCCAGATACGGCCGCACGTTCTTCGCCACGACCTCCTGCCCCTTGGCCGTGGGGTGGATGCCGTCCGCCTGGTTCAGGGAGCGGATGCCTCCCACCTTGTCGAGCAGGAAGGGGACGAGGGGGACGTTCAGCTCTTTCGCCAGCTTCGGGTAGAGCGCCGCGAGCTGATCGGCGTAGGGGCCGTAGTTGGGGGGGATCCGCATGCCGAGCAGCAGGACCCGCGCGCCGGCCGCCTGGGAGCGGCGGACGATCTCGCGCAGGTTGGATTCGATCTCGGTCAGCGGCAGGCCGCGCAGGCCGTCGTTCGCTCCCAGGCCCACCACCAGCACGGCCGGATGCTGGCCCAGCAGCCAGTTGAGGCGGGAGAGGCCGCCGGCCGTGGTGTCGCCGCTGACGCCGGCGTTGACCACCCGCACCGCCTTCCCCTCCTGGTTGAGCTGCTGCCCGAGGAGCGCGGGATAGGCCTGATTCTCGTCCAGGCCGAGACCGGCGGTCAGGCTGTCGCCGAGGAATACGACCAGCGGCGCGGCGGGAGCCGGGGCCGGGGCGGGACGGGCCGCCGGAGCCGGATTGGATATGGGAACCGCCTGGCGCGCCTCCCTCGAAGCCCCGTCGGAGGCCTGCGCTCCGCAGGCGCCCAATGGGAGGAGAATGCTGGGAATAACCAGCGCCAGAGCGAGAGTTGCGAGCTTTCGCCACATAGAACCTTCCTCAAGAGCAATGACCCATGAGCCGCTGCCTCCTCCACCCTGATGTAAGGTGGCGATGGCAGAGGCGTTTCTCACCTTGAGAACAACCCCAAACCCGCGTACAGACTTCCCATGACCCAACCCCGCATTGAGCTGCGCCAGCTCACCCGCCGCCTCCCCTCGGGAGACCGGGAGCTGACGATCCTCGACAATATCGACCTCACGATCGAGCCGGGCGAATTCGTCGCCGTCCTCGGCCCCTCGGGGAGCGGCAAATCGACCCTGCTCGCCCTGATGGCCGGCCTCGACCGCCCCACCTCCGGGGAGATCCGGATCGACGGCGCCCCCATCCAGGCGATGTCGGAAGACGAGCTCGCCCTGCTGCGCCGCCGCAAGATCGGCTTCGTCTTCCAGAGCTTCCAGCTCCTCTCGAACCTTACGGCCCGCGAGAACGTGCTGCTCCCCATCGAGCTGCTCGGGCTCTCCAAGCCGTTCGCCCGCGCCGACGAGCTGCTGGAGGCTGTGGGGCTCGCCGACCGCGGCCATCACTATCCCAGCCAGCTCTCCGGCGGCGAGCAGCAGCGGGTGGCCCTCGCCCGCGCCTTCGCCGCCCGGCCGTCGATCCTGCTCGCGGACGAGCCCACCGGCAACCTCGACGGCACCACCGGGCGCCGCATCCTGGAGCTGCTGACCGAGCTGCGGGCCCGCGAGGGGACCACCCTCGTGCTGGTCACCCACGATCCGGCGGTGGCGGCCCTCGCCGGCCGGCAGATCCACCTGCTCGACGGCCGGGTGGAGCGCGACGAGCGGGCGCGGATCCCGGCCCCGGCCGAGGTCCCGGTATGAACCTCGGCTTCTACGTCCGCGCCCTGGTCCGCGAATCGCGCGGCTCGCGGGGACGGCTCGCCTTCTTCATCGCCTGCCTGGCGGTGGGCGTGGCCGCGGTGGTGGCGGTCGCCGGGCTCTCGGCCAGCCTGCGCGACGGCATCCGCCGCGAGGCCCGGCAGCTCCTGGCGGCCGACCTCGCCGTAAGGGGCAACCAGCCCCTGCCGCCCGAGGTGCTGGCGGCGATCACCGACCTGCCGGGCGCCCGCCGCACCGACGTCAAGGAGACGGTCACCGTGGCCGCCGCCCCGCCCCGCGACGGCCAGCCGGGGCCCAGCCAGCTCGTCGAGCTCAAGGTGATCGACGGCTTCTATCCCTTCTACGGCAAGCTCGACCTGCGTCCGCAACGCCCCTTGAACGAGCTGCTGACCCCCAATACCGCGGTCGTCGCCTCCGACCTCCTCGCGCATCTGGGGCTGAAGGTAGGGGACATGCTCCAGATCGGCGGGCAGGGGTACCGGATCGCCGGCATCGTGCTCTCGGAGCCCGATCGGGTCAGCATCTCCTTCACGCTCGGCCCCCGGGTCTTCCTCTCCGGCGCGGGTTTCGCCCGCACCACCCTGGAGGACCAGGGGAGCCGCATGACCTACAAGGCGCTGGTCAAGCTGCCGGAGGGCGCCCCCGCCGCCGCGCTCGAGGCCACCGCCGACCGGCTGAAGCAGGCCCTCCCCCCTAGTGACGTCTACCGGGTGGAGACCTATCGCCAGTCGCAGCCCGCCCTGCAGCGGAACATCTCCCGGGTGGAGCGCTTCCTGGGGCTTGTCGCCCTCCTCTCGCTCTTCGTCGGGGGCATCGGGGTGGCGCAGAGCGTGCGGGCCTGGCTTTCCGGCCGGCTGGACGCCATCGCCATCCTCAAGTGCCTGGGGATGCGACCGCGGGAGATCTTCCCGCTCTATCTCGGGCAGACGGTCCTGCTCGGCCTCGCCGGCAGCCTGGTGGGCATCCTCGCGGGGGTCGCCGTCCAAATGGTGCTCCCGCGCCTCTTCCCGGACCTGATTCCGGTGGCGCTGATCCGTCCCTGGCAGCCCACCGCCCTGCTGCGGGGGTTGGGGCTCGGTGTGGGGGTCGCGCTGCTGTTCAGCCTGCCGCCGCTCTCGGCCGTGTTGCGCGTCCCGCCGGCGCGGGTGCTCCGCCGGGAGGCCGAGCCGCTCCCCCGCCACGCTTTAGTGAGCGTGGCCACCGTCCTCGCCCTGGCGGTGGGGATCTGGGGGATGGCCGCCTTCCAGTCCGGCTCGGCCCGGCTCGGCCTGCAGTTCACGGGTGGCGTGGCCCTGGTGACGGCGGCGCTCGCCGCCGCGGCCTTCCTGGTCTCCTGGGGAGTCCGCCGGCTGCCGCGCGACCTCTTCTCCCTGCGCCCCTGGCTGCGGCACGGCATCGCCGCCCTCGCCCGCCCCGGCGCCGCCGCGAGCGGCGCCATCGTGGCGCTCGGGCTCGGAGTGCTCGTCGTGCTCGGCATGTCCCTCGTCGAGCGGCGGATCACCGGCCAGCTCGAAAAGGAGCTCCCCACCAACGCGCCCAGCGCCTTCCTGGTCGACATCCAGCCGGCCCAATGGCCGGGAGTGGAGTCGCTCCTCAAGCAGCAGGGGGCGCAGGGGATCGAATCGGTGCCGGTGGTGATGGCCCGCCTCACGGCGATCGACGGCGTCCCCGTCGAGAAGCTCCAGGCCCAGGCAGGTGGGCCGGACGGCGAGCGGCGGCAAGGCGGCGGCGAGGAGGGGGGAGGGCGCCGCCGGGAGCGCTGGGCGCTCACCCGCGAGCAGCGGCTCACCTACATGAAGGAGCTGCCCAAGGACAACAAGATCGTCGCCGGCTCGCTCTGGAACGACCCGGCCCACGCCGAGGTCAGCCTGGAGGCTGAGTTCGCCAACGACATCGGCGCCCATGTGGGATCGACGCTCAGCTTCAACATCCAGGGGGTACCGATCGACCTCGAGGTCACCAGCCTGCGCACGGTCAACTGGCAGACGTTCGGGATCAACTTCTTCCTGGTGGTCGAGCCCGGCGTGCTGGAAGGGGCGCCGCAGCAGCGGCTGGCCGTGGCGCGGCTGCCGAAGGGGAGCGAGCAACGGATGCAGGATCTGCTGGCGGCCCGCTTCCCCAACGTCACCTTCCTGCGCATCCGCGAGATCCTGGACAAGGTGCTCAAGGTGCTGCGCCGGATCAGCCTGGGCATCCGCTTCCTGGGCGGCTTCACGGTGGTGGCCGGCATCGCCATCCTGGCCGGAGCGGTGAGCGCCGGCTCGGCCCGCCGGGGGCGCGAGGTGGCGCTGCTCAAGACGCTGGGGATGACCCGGCGCGGGGTGGCCGCGACCTTCGCCGTCGAGTACGCCCTGGTGGGGCTGGTGGCCGGCCTCATCGGCGCCGTCGGCGGCACGGCGCTCGCCTGGGGTGTGGTGACCCGGGGGTTCGAGATCCCGTGGACCTTCGCCCCTTTCAACTTCGCCGTGGCGCTCGCCGGCGCCATCCTCCTCGCCGTGATCGCCGGCCTGGCCGCCAGCCTCCGGGCCCTGGAGCGCCGGCCGATCGAGGTTTTAAGAACAGAATGATCATGTAGGGGCGGCCCTGTGTGGCCGCCCTGGGAGGGAGGAGGGCTTCGCAGCAGGGCGGCCACACAGGGCCGCCCCTACTCCCCTCCGGCCTTCGTCAGCAGATAGCTCACCGGCACGAATTCGAACCCGTCCGCCTTCGCCTTCGGGACCTCACGGGTGAGGGCGGCGAGGGTCTCGGGGTGGGGATGGCCGATGGCGATCGCCGCACCCCGGGTCCTCGCCAGGGCAAGGAGGCGCTGGAGCTGGGTGTGGATCGCCTCGGGCGTGGCCTCGCCGTCCAGGAAGACCTGCCGCTCCGCCGCCGGCACGCCGAGGCCGAGCGCAACCTTGTAGCCCACGCTGTCGGCGCTGGTGCGCGAGTCGAGGAAGAAGAGGCCTCGTTCGGCGAGCACGCCCAGCACCGTGGTCATCGGCCCCTGCTCCGAGGAGAGGAGCGAGCCCATGTGGTTGTTCACTCCCACCGCGCCCGGCACGGCCTTGAGGGCCTCCTCCGTCCGCTGCCGCAGCTCGCCGTCGCTCATCCCCTGGAGCAGCGCCCCCGGTCCGGGGTTCTCGCCGTTCCTGGGCTCCATCGGCAGGTGCAGGAGGATCTCCGCCTTCCGCCGCCGCAGCTCGGCCACCACCTCGGACGTCTGTTGCTCATAGGGGAGGACGGAGTAGGTCACCGGCACGCCCAGCGCCTCCAGCGGCCGGAGATCGGCCACGTCGTGCCCGAGATCGTCGATCACCAGGGCGATCCGCGCGCCGTGGACCGGCCCGGCCGGGGTCACCGTCTCCGTGGCGGCCGGAACCGCGGCCGGGGTCTCGGGCTCGACGTGATCTGAGGGGACCTTACGGTGGTCGGCTCTACGGGGTGCTTTGGGGGCTTCGCTCCGCGCGGGCGCCGGAGGCTCCGTGTCCACTCCGCGCGGGGCAGACGGCTTGATGAGGAGGTAGAGGATTCCGGCGCCGACGAAAAGGCCGAGGAGGAAGAGGACGATCCCCCCGGCCTTCGACCCTTGAGAGCGCGCGCGGCGAGCCATCAGCGGAGGGAAGGATCCCTCAAGCGGCCTTCGCCTCGGTGGTGGCGGGCTCCTGGCCCAGCAGGCGGCGGACGCCGTGGCGCAGGATCAGCTCGTCGATCGGCGTGTCCTTCTCCAGGTAGGTCCGGCTCCGCTCGTCGACCAGCAGGTCGGGCTTCAGGGCCTGGTTGAGCGGCTTCTTGTCCGGACCGGCATAGAAGGCCTCGGTGTAGAGGAGCCG
>QHVW01000927.1 GCA_003223675.1 Acidobacteriota bacterium | reverse complement strand
AACGATCAGAAGGACGCCGGCGAGCCCGCCTTCTCGCCCGACGGCCGCTACCTCTACTTCAGCCAGGACATCACGCCGGGCCCCGTCTTCGAGTACAACAAGGACCCCAACACCGAGATCTTCGTCATCCAGCGGCTCGACCGCCGGACCGGCGACATTCAGCGCTTCGTCACCGGGGCCGGCGGCTCGATCCGTCCCACTCCGTCGCCGGACGGCAAGACGCTCGCCTTCATCCGCCGGGTGCGCGGCAAGAGCGTGATCCACTTGATGGACCTGCGCTCGGGTGAGATCTGGCCGGTCTACGACGGCCTCGACCGCGACATGCAGGAGACCTGGTCGATCCACGGCCTCTATCCGTCGATGGCCTGGACCCCGGACGACAAGTCGATCGTCTTCTGGGCGGGCGGCAAGATCCGCCGCCTCGACGTGGCCAGCCGCAAGATCTCCGACATCCCCTTCCACGTGCGCACCGCGCGGCGGGTCAGCCAGGCCCTGCGTTTCCCCGTGGGCGTGGCGCCGAAGACCTTCGAGACCAGGATGCTCCGCTGGGTGAACGTCTCGCCCAAGGGGGACCGCGTGGTCTACCAGGCCCTCGGCCACCTCTGGATCCGCGACCTCCCTGACGGCACGCCGCGCCGGCTGACCCGCCAATCGACCCCCAAAGAGGATCACTGGGAGCTCTTCCCCGCCTTCTCGCGCGACGGCCACGAGGTGGTCTACACCACCTGGGACGACGACAAGCTCGGTACCGTGCGCGTGGTGCCGGCCACCGGCGGCGAGGGGCGGGTGGTGGTCAGGCAGCCGGGGCAGTACGTGGAGCCCGCCTTCTCGCCGGACGGCCGGCAGATCGTCTACCGCAAGATCGAGGGGGGATTCATCCGCACCGCGGCCTGGTCGCTGGAGCCGGGGATCTATCGGGTGCCCGCGGCCGGCGGCGAGCCCACGCTGATCACCGAGGAGGGCGAGCAGCCCCGGTTCGGCGCCGAGAGCGACCGCGTCTACCTGCTCAAGCAGGCCGGCGAGGGGAAGCGCCAGCTCGTCTCGATCGGCCTCGACGGCAAGGACGAGCGCCCCCATCTGACCAGCGAGAACGCGACCGAATTCCAGGTCTCGCCGGACGGCCGCTGGGTGGCGTTCGTCGAGCGCTTCCACGCTTATGTGATGCCGTTCGTCCCCACCGGCAAGGCGGTGGACGTGGGGCCGAAGGCTTCGAGCCTCCCCCTGCGCCGGGTCACCCGCGACGCCGGCGAGTATCTCCACTGGTCCGGCGACTCCCGGAGCCTCCACTGGTCGCTCGGCCCGGAGCTCTACACCCTCGACCTCAAGAACGCCTTCACCTTCCTGGAGGGGGCGCCCGACACCCTGCCCGATCCGCCGGCGCACGGGGTGAATATCGGCTTCCAGGCCGAGAGCGACGCGCCGAAGGGGACGGTGGCCGTGGTCGGCGGGCGGATCGTCACCATGAAGGGGGACGAGGTAATCGAGGACGGCACGGTGGTGATCGAGGGGAACCGCATCAAGGCGGCCGGCCCTCGGGCGAGCGTCAGCGTGCCGGCCGGCGCCTACGTGGTGGACGCCAAGGGCAAAACGGTGATCCCCGGCCTGATCGACGTCCACTGGCATGGACCTTTCGGATCAGATGGCATTATCCCGCAGCGGAGCTGGGTCACCTACGCGACCTTGACCTATGGCGTGACCACGCTCCACGACCCCTCGAACGACACGGCGACCGTCTTCGCCGCCTCCGAGCTCCAGCGCGCCGGCCTGATCACGGCGCCGCGGATCTTCTCGACCGGCACCATCCTCTACGGCGCCAACGCGCCGTTCACCGCCACCATCGACAACATCGAGGACGCCCGCTCCCACCTGCGCCGCATGAAGGCGGTGGGCGCCTTCAGCGTCAAGAGCTACAACCAGCCGCGCCGCGACCAGCGCCAGCAGGTGATCGCCGCCGCCCGCGAGCTCGGCATGATGGTGGTTCCCGAAGGGGGCTCTCTGTTCGAGAAGAACATGAGCGAGGTGGTGGACGGCCATACCGGCGTCGAGCACTCGGTTCCGGTCGCCAAGATCTACGCCGACGTGCGCCAGCTCTGGAAGGGGACCCAGGTGGGCTACACCCCGACGCTGATCGTGGGCTACGGCGGCATCTGGGGCGAGAACTACTGGTACGCCAAGACCCATGTCTGGGAGAACGACCGCCTGCTCCGCTTCGTGCCGAGGGAGGTGATCGACGAGCGGTCACGCCGCCCGTTCACCGCTCCGGACGAGGAGTACAACCACTTCAACCTCGCCCGCATCGCCACCGAGCTCTCTCGCGAAGGGGTGGGGGTACACATTGGCGCCCACGGCCAGCGCGAGGGCCTGGGGGCCCACTGGGAGATGTGGATGCTCGCGCAAGGGGGGATGACGCCGATGGAGGTGCTGCGTTGCGCCACTCTCGAAGGCGCTCACTACCTCGGCCTGGACAAGGACCTCGGCTCGCTTGAGACCGGCAAGCTCGCCGACCTCGTGGTGCTCGACGACAACCCGCTGGCCGACATCCGGAATTCGGATCACATCCGTTTCGTGATCCAGAACGGCCGGGTCTACGACTCGCTGACGCTCGACCAGCTCGCGCCCAATCCCCACAAGCGTGAGCCCTTCTTCTGGCAGAAGGAGAAGCCCGCCTTCTCGTTCGGCCCCAGCGGCACGTCGGTCCACGTCGACGACTGACCCACGGCCTGGCCCTCAGCGCCTGCCTTTGGTATCTCCACATCCCGGGCCCCGAGCGGCCCGGGATATGTTTCAATGAGATGACCGCGCCCACACCGGTCTTTTGAGGAGAGCTCATTTCGCGGGCACCGGGGCCATTCCGGTCCCGGCTCGCTCCGCTGATTCTCAGGAGGTTCCTATGTCCCAGCACGCTCGACGTGTCCTCGCCGCCTCCGGCCTGCTGGCGGCCCTGCTCTTCGCGGCTCCGGCGCCGTCCCGGGCCGCCGGTCTCTGGGAGGTCTCAGGCCCGGTGCCAGGGATCGCGGTGCGCGTCCAATCCTGGCTGGCGGGGTGGCTGCCGGGCCCGCGGAAGGCGGCGGCCGCCGGCCGGGTCAAGCAGGGCTCCGGGGTCGACCCCAACGGGAGCACCCTCCCCGCGACCTCCCCAACCTCGGGGAGCACGTCGAATCAGGGGAGCGGCGTCGATCCCAACGGGATCAAATGAGCGCGCCTGTGAGAGAATGCCTGCGAACCTAGGAGGCGCGCGTGTGAACGACCATCCCACTTCGGCGGAGCTCGACGGTTTCGTCTGGAACCGTCTGGCCGCGGAGCGTACGCGCGCCATCGTCCTGCACCTCCTCCGCGGCTGCGAGCCCTGCATGACCGCGCTGGCCCCCCACATCGCGGGGCTGCTCGGTCTGGCGGAGCCTCCGGAGCCGGTGCTCTCGGAGCGGGAGGAGGCCGGATACGAAGCCGCCCTCGACCGGGCCTTCGCCAGGGCCCTGCGGAAGGCGGGGAATCCCGAGGAGAGGACGCGGGAGGCGCTCGCCGTGCCCTTGGGCTCCGCGTCCGGAGAGGTCCCCAGGGACCTTGCCTGCCCGCAGGCCGTCCCCGCTTTCGAGGCGCTTTGCGAGCGGAGCTGGGCCCTCCGCCACGACGATCCCGCGGGAATGGTCCGGCTCGCCGAGGAGGCCCGGGATCTCGCCGAACGGATCGAGCCCGGTGAGCTGGGCCCCCGGCATGCCTCCGATCTGTGCTGCCGGGCCTGGGTGGAGCTGGGGAACGCCTACCGCGTGGCGGACCGGCTGAGCCAGTCCGAGCAGGCGCTGGGCCGCGCCACCGAGCTCTTCGTCCAGGGCACCCAGGACGAGCTCCTCGCGGCCCGCCTCTTCGACATCCAGGCCTCCCTGCTGGGCGACTGCCGGCGCTTCGACCTGGCCGAGAGCGCGCTCGATCTCGTCTTCGCCATCCACCGGCGGCGCGGCGACCTGCACCTGGCCGGCCGGGCGCTGATCAGCAAGGGGCTGTACGCCGGCTATCAGGGGCAGGCGGCGGAGTCGGTCCGCCTGCTCGAGCAGGGGCTGGAGCTGATCGAGCGGGACCGCGATCCCCGGCTGCTGTACGTGGCCCTGCACAACCAGGCCCGCGCCCTCATGGAATGTGGCCGCCTGCGGGACGCCCGCATCGCCCTCTGGCGGATCAAGGCCCGCCGGCTCGACGTGGGGGGGCGGATCAACGAGCTGAAGATCCGTTGGCTGGAGGGGCAGATCAACGCGGGCCTGGGAGAGCTGGACCGCGCCGAGCTGGCGTTGCGGGAGGTGCGGCAGGGCTTCGCCGAGGCCGGCCTCGGCTACAAGGCGGCTCTCGCCGGGCTGGAGCTGGGGGCGGTGCTGCTGCGCGGGGGGCGGACCGAGGCCGCGATCGCGGAAGGGCTCGCGGCGGTCGACGTCTTCCTCTCCCTGGGTATCGCGCGGGAGGCCGGCGTCTCGGTGCTCCTCCTCAAGAAGGGCTTCGAGCAGCGGATGGCGGACGTGGCGCTGCTGGAGCACGTGATCGATCTCCTGCACCAGAACGAAGAGCCGGCCGGGCCCCAAATCCGGCGCCCGGCCGGCGAGTAGGGCATGCCCTGGATCGACGCCCGGCTGACCGGCACCCTGGTGGCGGTGATGCTGGGGCTCCAGGCCGTCTGCTGGCTGCTGGCGAGGGGCTTAAGGATACGGCTGGAGAAGAGCGTCATCGCCTGTGGATGGCTGGCACCGCTGGTGATCCTCGCCCCCTGGCTTTCCGGCCGCGAGCTCCTGGTGCCGTGCGACATCCTGGCGAACGTCCCCGGGGCTCCCGTGATCGAGCGCCCCCGCACGCACGACCTGCTGAACGACACCGTCTATCAGATCCTGCCGTGGGACCTGGAGGTCCGGCACGCGCTGGCGGACCGCCGGCTGCCGTTCTGGTCGGACACCCTCGAAGGGGGGAGCTCCCCGTGGGCCAACCCCCAGGCCGGCGTCCTCTCCCCACTGCAGATGGCGGCGCGCGCCGTCCCCCTCCAGCACCATCTTCTGGCGGAGCTCGCCTTCAAGCTGCTGGTGGCCTTCCAGGGGACCTGGATCGTCGCCCGCCTGGCCGGCCGCAGCCGGGCCTCGTCGCTGCTGGCGGCGGCGGGATTCACCCTGGGAGGCGGCCTCTTCTCCTGGGCGCTCTTTCCGGTCACGGCAACCATGGCCTGGGTACCCTGGCTGGTGGCCGGGGTGATCCGGCTCTTCCGCCATCCCGGGCCGCGGGTGATCGCCACGACGGCCCTCATCACCGGTGTGCTCCTGCTCTCGGGGCATCCGGAGACCGCGGCCTTCGGCGGCCTGCTCGCCGCGGTCTGCGGTTTCGGCCTGCGCCGGCGAGCAGTCGGGCTCGGCCGCGGCTTCGGCGCGGCGGCGGTGGCCGCCCTCCTGGGCTTCGGCTTGGCGGCTCCACAGATCCTGCCGTTCCTGGCGGCCGTGCCGGAGTCGCAGCGCGCCGGGGAGACCCTGGCCAAAGGGGTCGGCTCCGCGCCGCTGAATCTCCTGGTGCCGCCGACCTGGTTCGAGCCGGGATACGCGGCCTTCGCCCTCTCGCCGCTCAGCCCGCACGTCTACGGCACGCCCTACCACGGCCCCTTCCGCGGGCCCATCAACTGGGCGGACTCCGAGGCCGGCTACACCGGGCTGCTGGCGTTGGCGGCGGGGCTGATCGCCCTGCTGGGGCCCCAAGACCGCCGCGCCTGGCCCTTCCTGGGATTCGCGGCGGCGAGCCTGATCCTCGCGGCGCGCTTCCTCCCCACCGCGTACCTCCTGCACCTGGTGCCGCCACTGCGGGTGCTCGCCTGGGCGCGCTGCCTGATGCCGGGGGCCCTGGCGCTCTGCGTGGCCGGCGCCTTCGGCACCGATCTCCTGTTCTCCCGGGCGCGCCTGGGGTGGCGGGCCTGGGTGGGGCTGGCCCTCGCCGCGGCCCTGAGCCTCGCGGCGGCGGCGGACGCGTGGACGCTTACCCTCTGGGCGCTCCTCGGAGCCGCCGTCCTGATCGCGCGGTGGCGTCCGCGCTGGGGCGCGGTGGCTCTCACCGCGGTCCTGCTGACCGATCTCGTCCCCTGGTCCCGGAGCTTCCTGCCCGAAGGGCACCCGTCGCTCTTCTATCCGAAGACGGAATTCATGGCCGTCTTCCTCCGCGAGGCAGGGGATCCGGCGGTCTCGCGCGGCGCGGGGGCGCACCTCCTGATCTATCCCAACCTGCTCTCCGTCTACGGCGCCGCGGACTTCCGGCCGCACAACCCGCTCACACCGGCGCGCTACCTGCGGGTGCTGGACGCGGCGTTCGGCTTCCGTCCGACCATGAGGCAGTATTTCGCCCCGTTGGGGAACCTCGACCACCCGCTGCTCGACTTCCTGGGTGTGCGGATCGTCGCCGGCAGCCCGGCCGTCCCTCCCAGCCGCACGCTGGAGGAGATCGACGGCGGCCGGTTCGCCCCCTTCACCCTGCTCCGCAACCCGGACGCCCTGCCGCGCTGGTTCTTCCCGCGGGCGGTGGACGTGATCCGTCCCGGGGAGATCGATCGCTGGATCGCCGGGCTCC